>NZ_JBNDJH010000021.1:0-128840 GCF_050434865.1 Pseudomonas silensiensis | reverse complement strand
CAAAGTCATCAAACGGATGGCGTACGGCTACAGGGATAGCGAATTCTTTTTCATGAAGATCAAGAGCGTCTTTCCCGGTAATCCGTGAAGAACCAAAAAAATGCCCGCATCAATCGATGCGGGCATTTTCGTCAGTGCTTCAACGCGGGCTCATTGATCGTCAAAGTAGCGCTCATGCCAATCCACCAGCGGTTGCGGTGAGTTGAGCTTCTGGCCGTAGATCACCGAGTACGACAGCACGTTTTGTACGTACTGGCGGGTTTCGTCGAACGGAATGCTTTCCACCCAGACGTCAAAGCTCAGGTGGTCCGCGCCGCGCAGCCACTGACGTACGCGACCCGGGCCGGCGTTATAGGCGGCGGAGGCGAGGACGCGGTTGCCGTTGAACTGGCTGTGGACCTGGCTCAGGTAAGCGGCGCCGAGCTGGATGTTCTTGTCCGGGTCCAGCACTTGCTGCGGCGAGGCCAGCGGGATGCTGAACTTGCGCGCGGTTTCCTTGGCGGTGCCGGGCATCAGTTGCATCAGGCCGCTGGCGCCGACGCCGGAACGGGCGTCGTCCATGAAAGCACTTTCCTGGCGAGTGATGGCGAACACCCAGCTCGAGTGCAGGCCGCGAACCTTGGCTTCACGCACCATTGTTTCGCGGTGGGCCATCGGGAAGCGGATGTCCAGGTCGTCCCAGTACTGCGCCTGACTGATGGTGCGGATTGCCGGGAAATACCATTTCAGGTCGTAGGCCAGTTTCGCCTGGGCAACCATTTCGTCCCGGCTGAAGTGGCGGCTGACGTGGTACCACTCACGGCGACCGTCGACGATCTGTCCACGAGCGTGAAACTCAAGCGCCCGACGCACGCCCGGTGTATTGCGCACCTTGTTGATCAGCGCCTGGCTCAGCACCAGTGGTTTGTTGACCAGCGAATAGGGTAACTGCGAGCGATCAGCGGCAAGGAAACCGTAGAAATCACGCTCGCGGGCGAGGCCCTTATACAGCGTCTGCGCTTCCGGGTTCTGCGGTTGCGCCAGTTCCAGACTTCGGGCTTGCCAATAGCGCCAGCGGTTGGTGGTCGCCAGGTCCTGCGGCAAGCGGCGAGTCAGTTGATAGGCGTCGTCCCAGCGGGCCAGGCGCAGCAGCAGACGCAGGCGCCATTCGGAAACCGTGTTGTCTCGCAATTCCGGGTCGTACTTGGTCATCACGTCCAGCGCGCGGCTGTCGAAACGTCGTGCGAGGGTCAAGCCGATTTCACGGGCGATGGCCACTTTCTCATCACGGGAGAAGTGCATGCTGCTGGCGTAACCGTCGAGCAGCTCCATGGCCTTGTCCGGGTCTTGCTTGGCCAAGCGGCGTAGGCCAAGGCTGACCACGTCAGACATCGGCTCATCGGCCGGGGTGAAGCGCGACGGCTGGTTGAGCAGTTCGGGTTTTTGCGCCACATCAATCAGCAAACGACCACGAGGGGCGAGGGTGGTCAGGCCGTTGACCAGGCTGTTGGCCAGCGGATAGTTACGCGCCTGGGCGGCAAGTTTGGTGCGCTCCCAGCGTTTTTGCTCGGTCAACTGGCCTTCGGCAGCCCATTGCCCGAACAGCGCATCGCACGCGGCGGGTTGGGATTTGCCGGTCAGCCAGAGTTTATTGGCGTTGGCGTAACCTTCGGCTTTCTGGTTATGCCCGATCTGATACTGCGCGTTCAGGCAGTCCAGTTCGGTGAAATTGAGCTTGGGGTCGTAGTACCTGACGAAGGTCGCCCAGTCGCCGCGTTCGGCCAACCAACGCAACCAGCGCAACTTCATCCAGTTGGCCTGGGGCAGGTCACCGTGCTCGGCGAGGAATTTCTCGATTTCGGCATTGCTCGCGGTTTTAAGGCGGGCGGTCAGTTCGTCATACGCCAGGTACGGCTCCAGCGGGTAATCGCTGAGGGCCTGGCTGTAGCGGAAATAAGGACCGGTATCCCCTTTGGCGAGGGCACGCTTGGCTTCATCGTAATACTGACGCTGGGTGGACAGGTCCACTGCCTGGGCGGTTTGAACGGCAGTGGCAGACAAAAGAAAACAGGATAAAAGACTGAAAAGGCGACTGCGCATGAGACGTCCGGGCAGAGAAATCATGACAAGTGCGGGCATGGCCTGCACTGAATTGTCTGTAGCTTAGCCTTTTGCCAGCAGCGGGTGAAAGCTTTGCCGGCCTGTCAGCATCAGTTCGCAACATTTGTCATGCAGAGTGTCGCGAAGGTGAAATTGCCGGCCTTCTGAAGCCTCAAGTCAGGTAGAATGCGCGCCCGGTTTTTGGAGAAGCTCATGACCCTGCTCAAATTCAGCGATGTGTCCCTTGCTTTCGGCGCTATGCCGTTGTTGGACAAGGTGTCCTGGCAGATCGCCCGTGGTGAGCGGGTGTGCATCATCGGCCGCAATGGCACTGGCAAGTCCAGCATGATGAAGCTCGTCAAGGGCGACCAGAAGCCTGACGAAGGCTCCGTTTGGCGCGCACCTGGCCTCAAGATTGGCGAATTGCCGCAAGAATTGCCGGTAGCCGACGAGCGGACCGTGTTCGACGTGGTGGCCGAAGGCCTGGACGGTGTCGGCGAGCTGCTCGCGCAGTATCACCACCTCAGCCAGAACATCGTCACAGACGCCGACCTGGACAAACTGATGCACGTCCAGCACGACCTCGAAGCCCGTGATGGCTGGCGTTTGCAGCAATTGGTCGACAGCACGTTGAGCCGTCTGCAGCTGCCGGCCGACAAGACCCTCGCCGAGTTGTCCGGCGGCTGGCGTCGTCGCGTCCTGCTGGCTCAGGCTCTGGTGTCCGAACCCGATCTGTTGCTGCTCGACGAACCGACCAACCACCTGGACATCGGTGCAATTGCCTGGCTCGAAGAAGCGCTGAAGGATTTCCAGGGCGCCGTGCTGTTCATCACGCACGACCGCTCATTCCTGCAAAACCTCGCCACCCGCATCCTGGAACTGGATCGCGGCGGCCTGATTGACTGGAACGGCGACTACGCCAGCTTCCTCGTGCACAAAGAAGCCTCGCTGGCCGCTGAAGAAACCGCCAACGCACTGTTCGACAAAAAGCTGGCTCAGGAAGAAGTCTGGATCCGTCAGGGCATCAAGGCGCGCCGCACCCGTAACGAAGGCCGCGTACGCGCATTGAAAGCGTTGCGCGTCGAGCGCAGCGAACGTCGCGAGCGCACCGGCAAGGCCAACATTCAGCTGGACACCGCTGACAAGTCCGGCAAGCAGGTGATGGTCCTCGAGAACGTGAGCTTCGCTCACCCGGGCGGCCCGTTCCTGATCAAGGATTTCTCGATGGTCCTGACGCGCGGCGACCGTATTGGTCTGCTGGGCGCCAACGGTACCGGCAAAACCACACTGCTGAAGCTGATGCTCAGCGGTCTGCAGCCAACCAGCGGCACAGTGGAAGAGGGGACGCGTATCGACGTGGCTTACTTCGACCAGTTGCGCCATCAGCTGGACCTGGAAAAGACCGTAATTGACAACGTTGCGGAAGGTCGCGACTTCATCGATATCGATGGTCAGAGCCGTCACGTGCTGAGCTACCTCGGCGATTTCCTGTTCAGCCCGCAGCGTGCCCGCACGCCGGTCAAGGCGCTGTCAGGTGGTGAGCGTGCGCGTCTGTTGTTGGCGAAACTGTTCAGCAAACCGGCGAACCTGCTGGTCCTCGACGAACCGACCAACGACCTCGACGTCGAAACCCTCGAGTTGCTGGAAGAGGTCTTGCTGACCTTCAACGGCACCGTGCTGATGGTCAGCCACGACCGGGCATTCCTCGACAACGTGGTCACCAGCACCCTGGTCTTCGAAGGTGAAGGCAAGGTTCGCGAATACGTCGGTGGTTATCAGGACTGGCTGCGTCAGGGCGGCTCGCCGCGCCTGCTGGGCGTGACCGAGAGCAAGTCCGGCAAAGCCGACCTGACCTCCGCGGTCGTGACGGCCGAAGCTGCGCCAGTCGCTGCTGTCGTCGAAGCGCCGGTGGCGAAGAAGAAGCTCAGCTACAAGTTGCAGCGTGAGCTGGAAATGTTGCCGGGCCAGATCGAAGCCATGGAACAGCAGATCGTTACCGTTGAGGCGCAAATGGCCGACGCCGGTTTCTATCAGCGTCCTGCTGCCGAGACCGCTGCAGTGATCGCTCAGTTGGAGCAATTGCAGGCTGAGCTCGACGTAATGGTCGAGCGCTGGGCCGAGCTGGATGCCTGATTGATCCTGCTATAAAAAAGCCCGGCGTTCAGTGATGAGCGCCGGGCTTTTTGCAGGAGCTGTGGTTTAACTTTTGATCAGGCGCACCGCGAGCACATCACAGGGCGCACCATGCAGCACGTCATTGGCAGTCGAGCCCAGCAGCAATGCCAGGCCGTGTCGGCCATGGCTGCCCACCACGATCAGGTCGCAGGTTTGTTCCTTGGCCAGGTGGTGGATCTCCTGGCGTGGCTGGCCGTAGGTCAGGTGGCTGTATTCTTTGGAGAGTTCCGGATACTTCACGATCAGCCGGTCCAGGCGTTCTTTGGCCTGATCGAACTGCTGTTGTTGCAGTTGTGACAGGTCCATGGGGACGTCACCACCAAAGGCCATGGCCATTGGCTCGACAATGTGCACCAGGGACAGCTTCGCCCCGTTGCTCACCGACAGTTCGCGAGCGCGGTGGATTACAGGATCGCACTCTTCGGTTAGATCTACAGCGACCAGAATGTGGTTGTAGGGCATGAGGTGCTCCTCCTGAGGGTTGCAATATTGGTAAGTATGGCTGGTTTCAAGCGCATTGTTTTCAAAGTGACTCAATGCGCTCATCAAGAATCGGGAGTACAGATATGACGGTCTGGATAGTGGTGTCAATCATGTTGGTGGTACTGAGTCCACTGGCATGGTTGCGGCCGTCGCGCCACCAAAGCGGCCGCATGGCCCTGCGCATGGAGGCGCGACGCATCGGATTGGCGATGCAACTGGCGCCTCAGGAGTGGCCACACTGGCTGAGCCAGGAGCCGCCGAGCCCTTGCGCCCAGTACCATCGACCGCGGCGTGGCAATCGGCCGGCGTGCTGGAGTTATTGGCAAAAAGCGCCGGGTGTGTGGGTCAATCAGTGGCAGGAGGTCTGCGAGGAGCCTGCGCTGCTGATTCATTTCGAAAAGTTGCCGGACAACGTTTACAAGGTCGAAGCAGACAAGCAGATGATCACGTTGTATTGGGGCGAGAAGGGCGAAGCGACGGTTTTGCAGGATATTGATGCGGTGCTGAAAGCGCTGGCATAAATCGCGGAAATTTCGCGCCGCAATGGCGCGAAACGTCCGGCAGACAGGCAATAAAAAGCCCGACATCATCATCGGGCTGGAGTTGGCCAGGCAGGCCGGAAATTCTGTGTGGCGCTGATATTACGCCGGGCATTCGCCGAAAGCGTTGATGTTTTTTCCTCAAGGTCCCGCCAGCGTAGCTTGTCAAACAACGGCTGCAGCGAATTAGGGCGACTTTTCTAACTATTGATCCTATGAATGGCCTCACATGCAGCCGTGTGTTGCAGGTCTTCGTGTTACGGAAATGACCGGAAAGTCGCGTTTCAACCCGTATTTTGGGCGATTGACAATTGTCGGAAATTCCGTGAAGGTGACGTACCCAAATCAAACGGGCGTATGAATTGAGCGTTTGTATTACAGACCGCTCCTACAGAATCCCGACTATCGCGTTGGCGGGTGTGCCGGGTGGATGGGCGTAGCATTGACGTTAAACGTCCTTGCCGAGCCATTCGCCTGCGTCCGACGTGTACTGTTCAGCTTCCATATCGTGGAGATCAGTTGATGATTTACGAAGGTAAAGCCATCACGGTTAAGGCTCTTGAAAGTGGCATCGTCGAATTGAAATTCGACCTCAAGGGTGAGTCCGTCAACAAGTTCAACCGTCTAACCCTGAACGAACTGCGTCAGGCCGTAGACACCATCAAGGCAGATGCTTCGATCAAGGGTGTGATCGTCAGCAGTGGCAAGGACGTATTCATCGTCGGCGCCGACATCACCGAATTTGTCGAGAACTTCAAGCTGCCTGATGCAGAGCTTGTTGCTGGCAACCTGGAAGCCAACAAGATTTTCAGCGATTTCGAAGACCTCAACGTCCCGACTGTCGCCGCGATCAACGGCATCGCCCTGGGTGGCGGTCTGGAAATGTGCCTGGCGGCTGACTACCGCGTCATGTCCACCAAGGCCAAGATCGGTCTGCCGGAAGTCAAACTGGGCATCTACCCGGGCTTCGGCGGTACCGTGCGCCTGCCGCGCATCATCGGTGCCGATAACGCCATCGAATGGATTGCCGCCGGCAAGGAAAACCGTCCTGACGACGCGCTGAAAGTCGGCGCAGTCGACGCAGTGGTTGCCCCTGAGAAACTGCAGGAAGCGGCCCTGGAGCTGATCAAGCGCGCCATCTCCGGCGAGTTCGACTACAAGGCCAAGCGTCAGCCGAAGCTCGAAAAGCTCAAGCTCAACGCCATCGAACAAATGATGTCGTTCGAAACCGCCAAGGGTTTCGTGGCCGGTCAAGCGGGCCCGAACTACCCGGCACCGGTCGAAGCGATCAAAACCATCCAGAAAGCCGCGAACTTCGGTCGCGACAAGGCACTGGAAGTCGAAGCCAACGGTTTCGTCAAACTGGCCAAGACCTCTGCCGCGCAGAGCTTGATCGGTCTGTTCCTGAACGATCAGGAACTGAAGAAAAAGGCCAAGGCCTACGACGAAATCGCCAAGGACGTGAAGCAGGCTGCCGTATTGGGCGCTGGCATCATGGGTGGCGGTATCGCTTATCAGTCGGCCTCCAAAGGTACGCCGATCCTGATGAAAGACATCAACGAGCACGGCATCGAGCAAGGTCTGGCCGAAGCTGCCAAATTGCTGGTGGGCCGCGTTGATAAAGGTCGCATGACTCCGGCGAAAATGGCCGAAGTGCTCAATGGCATTCGTCCGACCCTGTCCTACGGTGATTTCGGTCACGTCGATCTGGTCGTCGAAGCCGTTGTCGAGAACCCGAAGGTCAAGCAAGCCGTTCTGGCCGAAGTCGAAGACAAGGTCAAAGAGGACACCATCCTCGCGTCCAACACCTCGACCATTTCCATCACCTTGCTGGCCAAAGCCCTCAAGCGTCCGGAAAACTTCGTCGGCATGCACTTCTTCAACCCGGTGCACATGATGCCGCTGGTTGAAGTGATCCGTGGCGAGAAGTCCAGCGAAGTGGCCGTTGCCACCACCGTTGCCTACGCCAAGAAAATGGGCAAGAACCCGATCGTCGTCAACGACTGCCCGGGCTTCCTGGTCAACCGCGTGCTGTTCCCGTACTTCGGCGGTTTCGCCAAGCTGGTCAGCGCCGGCGTGGACTTCGTCCGTATCGACAAGGTCATGGAAAAATTCGGCTGGCCGATGGGCCCGGCATACCTGATGGACGTGGTCGGCATCGACACCGGTCACCATGGTCGTGACGTCATGGCTGAAGGCTTCCCGGACCGCATGAAAGACGATCGTCGTTCGGCCGTCGACGTGCTCTACGAAGCCAAGCGCCTGGGCCAGAAGAACGGCAAGGGCTTCTACGCCTACGAGACCGACAAGCGCGGCAAGCAGAAGAAAGTCGCTGATCCGTCGGTACTGGAAGTGCTCAAGCCGATCGTTTTCGAACAGCGCGAAGTCACTGACGAAGACATCATCAACTGGATGATGATCCCGCTGTGCCTGGAAACCGTGCGTTGCCTGGAAGACGGCATTGTCGAAACCGCTGCCGAAGCCGACATGGGTCTGGTCTACGGTATTGGTTTCCCTCCATTCCGTGGCGGTGCGCTGCGCTACATCGATTCGATCGGTGTTGCAGAGTTCGTTGCCCTGGCTGACCAGTACGCTGATTTGGGCGCGCTGTACCACCCGACCGCAAAACTGCGTGAAATGGCCAAAACCGGCCAGCGGTTCTTCGGTTAAGCGCCCCCAACTAGAGTGAGAGTGAATATATGAGCTTGAATCCTAGAGACGTCGTGATTGTCGACTTCGGTCGTACTCCGATGGGCCGCTCCAAGGGCGGCATGCACCGCAACACCCGCGCTGAAGACATGTCGGCGCACCTGATCAGTAAACTGCTGGAACGCAACGTCAAGGTTGATCCGAGCGAAGTCGAAGACGTGATCTGGGGCTGTGTGAACCAGACCCTGGAGCAGGGCTGGAACATCGCCCGCATGGCGTCCCTGATGACTCAGATCCCGCACACTGCTGCCGGCCAGACCGTCAGCCGTCTGTGTGGTTCGTCGATGAGCGCTCTGCACACTGCTGCGCAAGCGATCATGACCGGCAACGGTGACGTGTTCGTGGTTGGCGGCGTCGAGCATATGGGTCACGTCAGCATGATGCACGGCGTCGATCCGAACCCGCACATGTCTCTGTACGCGGCGAAAGCCTCGGGCATGATGGGTTTGACCGCTGAAATGCTGGGTAAAATGCACGGCATTACTCGCGAACAACAGGACGCTTTCGGCGTGCGCTCCCACCAGCTCGCTCACAAGGCGACACTGGAAGGCAAGTTCAAAGACGAAATCATCCCGATGCAGGGCTACGACGAGAACGGTTTCCTGAAACTGTTCGACTACGACGAAACCATTCGTCCGGAAACTACCCTGGAAAGCCTGGCGGCTCTGAAGCCAGCGTTCAACCCAAAGGGCGGCACCGTGACAGCCGGTACTTCGTCGCAAATCACCGATGGTGCTTCGTGCATGATCGTGATGTCGGCGCAGCGTGCACAGGACCTGGGTATTCAGCCTATGGCGGTGATTCGTTCGATGGCAGTGGCAGGTGTGGACCCGGCAATCATGGGCTATGGTCCAGTACCGGCCACACAAAAAGCGCTGAAGCGCGCGGGTCTTGGCATTAACGATATCGACTTCTTCGAGCTCAACGAAGCTTTCGCCGCACAGGCCCTGCCAGTGCTGAAAGATTTGAAAGTACTCGACAAGATGAACGAGAAGGTTAACCTGCACGGCGGTGCGATCGCCCTGGGTCACCCGTTCGGTTGCTCCGGTGCACGTATCTCCGGCACTCTGTTGAACGTGATGAAGCAAAATGGCGGCACCTTCGGGGTAGCCACCATGTGCATTGGTCTCGGCCAAGGCATCTCCACCGTCTTCGAACGCGTTTAAGCGTTTCGTTGAAGGAAGCCGGGGCCAAGTGCCCCGGTTTTTGTTTTTCTGAATTTATTTTTGTTTTTATTTTGAAAAGATTTGAGCGAGGGCCAAACCATGCCGATACAACCTGGGCTCTACCAACATTACAAAGGTCCGCAGTACCGCGTATTCAGTGTTGCGCGGCATTCGGAAACCGAAGAAGAAGTGGTCTTCTACCAAGCCCTGTATGGCGATTACGGCTTTTGGGTGCGTCCCTTGAGCATGTTCCTGGAGTCGGTCGAGGTTGACGGCGAACAGGTGCCACGCTTTGCTTTGGTGCAAGCCGAACCAAGCCTTTTTTCCAAGCCATAAGCTGAGTGCGCGCAATACCCTGCGCTTGACCTCACCTTGTAGCCACTATATATAGCGGTGCCGCGTCAGGCGCCAACCGCCTTTCACTTCTAGAATTCAGGAATTTTCTGATCCATGGGCAAATCGCTGGTCATTGTGGAATCCCCGGCTAAGGCCAAGACCATCAACAAGTATCTGGGTAACCAATACGTGGTGAAGTCGAGTATCGGCCATATCCGAGACCTGCCCACCAGCGGTTCGGCTAGCGCCAGCAAAGAGCCAGCCGCCAAGCGCGGCAAGGCCGCCGCGGGTGAAGGTCCGGTGCTCACGCCGAAAGAGAAGGCGCGCAAGCAGCTGGTCTCGCGCATGGGTGTCGATCCCGATCATGGCTGGAAAGCCAAGTACGAGATCCTCCCGGGCAAGGAAAAGGTCATCGAAGAGCTGCGCCGGCTCGCCAAAGATGCTGACACCATCTATCTCGCAACCGACTTGGATCGCGAGGGGGAAGCCATTGCCTGGCACCTGCGCGAAGCCATCGGTGGTGATGACAGCCGCTACAAGCGCGTGGTGTTCAACGAAATCACCAAGAAAGCGATCCAGGAAGCCTTCTCCAAACCGGGCGAGCTGGACATCGATCGTGTAAACGCCCAACAGGCGCGTCGTTTCCTCGATCGCGTGGTGGGTTACATGGTTTCGCCACTGCTGTGGGCCAAAGTGGCTCGTGGTCTGTCCGCCGGTCGCGTGCAGTCGGTAGCCGTGAAGCTGGTGGTTGAGCGTGAGCGTGAAATCCGCGCGTTCAACCCGGAAGAGTACTGGGAAGTTCACGCCGACCTCGGCACCGCCAAGGGCGCCACCGTGCGCTTTGATGTCGCTCGCGAGAAAGGGGAAGCCTTCAAGCCGCTTAACGAAGCCCAGGCCATGGCCGCGCTGGAGAAGCTCAAGGCTTCCAGCTACAGCATCGTCAAGCGCGAAGACAAACCGACCAGCAGCAAGCCGTCGGCACCGTTCATCACGTCCACTCTGCAACAGGCCGCGAGTAACCGCCTGGGCTTCGGCGTGAAGAAAACCATGATGATGGCCCAGCGTCTGTACGAAGCCGGCTACATCACTTACATGCGTACCGACTCCACCAACCTCTCGGCCGATGCCGTGACGATGGCGCGTACTTATATTGAAGGCGAGTTCGGCAAGAAGTACCTGCCGGAAAACCCGAATGTCTACAGCAGCAAGGAAGGCGCACAGGAGGCTCACGAAGCGATTCGTCCGTCCGACGCCAACACCGAGCCAAGCAAGCTGTCGGGCATGGAGCGTGATGCCGAGCGGCTCTACGAGCTGATCTGGCGCCAGTTCCTCGCTTGCCAGATGCTGCCCGCCCAATACCTGTCGACCACTGTCACCGTCGGTGCCGGTGACTTCGAGTTGCGCGCCAAGGGCCGCATCCTGAAGTTCGACGGTTACACCCGCGTCATGCCGCAAATTGCCAAGCCAGGCGATGACGACGTGCTGCCGGACATGGCTCAGGGCGACGCGATGAAGCTGATCAAGCTTGATCCGACCCAGCACTTCACCAAGCCGCCGGCGCGTTACTCGGAAGCGAGCCTGGTTAAAGAAATGGAAAAACGCGGCATCGGTCGTCCTTCGACCTATGCGGCGATCATTTCGACCATCCAGGATCGTGGCTACGTAGCGCTGCACAACCGTCGTTTCTACTCGGAAAAGATGGGCGACATCGTTACCGAACGTCTGGCCGAGAGTTTCTCCAATCTGATGGACTATGGCTTCACCGCTGGCATGGAAGAGAACCTCGATGACGTGGCTCAGGGCGAGCGCGACTGGAAAAACGTGCTCGACGAGTTCTACGGCGACTTCAAGAAGAAACTCGAAGTAGCCGAAAGCGCCGAAGGCGGCATGCGCGCCAACCAACCGGTGATGACTGATATTCCGTGTGTGCTATGCGGTCGTCCGATGCAGATTCGTACCGCATCGACCGGCGTGTTCCTCGGCTGCTCGGGCTACAGCCTGCCACCGAAAGAGCGCTGCAAGGCCACGGTCAACCTGGTGCCGGGCGATGAAATCGCTGCGGACGACGAGGGTGAATCGGAATCGCTGGTCCTGCGTGGCAAGCACCGCTGCCCGATTTGCAGCACGGCGATGGATGCTTACCTGCTGGATGAGAAGCGCAAGCTGCACATCTGCGGTAACAACCCGGATTGCGACGGCTACGAAATCGAAGAAGGCAGCTACCGCATCAAGGGCTACGAAGGTCCGAGCCTGGAATGCGACAAGTGCGGCAGCGAGATGCAGCTCAAAACCGGCCGTTTCGGCAAGTTCTTCGGTTGTACCAATGCGACGTGCAAGAACACCCGCAAACTGCTGAAAAGCGGTGATGCAGCGCCGCCGAAGATGGATCCGGTGAAGATGCCTGAGCTGAAATGCGAAAAGGTCAACGACACTTACATCCTGCGCGACGGTGCTTCCGGCCTGTTCCTGGCGGCCAGTCAATTCCCGAAAAACCGCGAGACGCGTGCTCCGCTGGTCATGGAAATTGTGCCGCACAAGGATGAGATCGATCCGAAGTACCACTTCCTCTGCGAAGCACCGAAGAAAGATCCGGACGGTCTGCCTGCTGTGATCCGTTACAGCCGTAAAACCAAAGAGCAGTACGTACAGACTGAAGTCGACGGTAAGCCGACTGGCTGGAAAGCGTACTACGATGGCGGCAAGTGGACGGTTGAAGACAAGCGCCCGGCGAAGACCGCTAAGGCTTAACAGGTGCTGTACTGAAATGGCCGCATGACAACCCTCAGGTTTTCATGCGGCCTTTTTGTTTTGTGCTTGCGGTGAACTCGGATGATCCACGACACTGTCTGACCTGCGTGAAGCAATTATTTCGTTGTGGAGGCTGCCGTCATGGCCCACGAACTCTATACCCGTACCAACCAGAAGATTTACTTCGCCGGCCTGTCGCTGGAAGCGCTCGCCAGAGCCGAAGAGGGGCGGGCGATGAACTCCCTGGCGCTGATCCAGGCCGGACGCGAGTCAGCCTTGTTTCACCTGTACGGTGCGTTGCTGGGACTGTGCCATGAAATCGCCGGTTTCTATCGCTTACCTCAGGCCAATGCGCCTCGGGCCGAGTTATTACTAACTCGCGAAGTGCTTGAAACTATCGCGATCCCGGAAATGGCCGAGATGGTCGAGTTGGCCAATAATCCGGAAACCTGGCTGGCCAAACTGCTTGCAGCCCATGCTGCACTGTTTCAGCCGCCACGGGCGCCGCACAAGCCTAAGGGTGACGTGACGCAGCCGCTGATCCTGGCCGTTAACCTGGATGAAGAAGAGGCGTCACAAGAGCTGAGCCGGGAAGAACTGGAGAGCTGGCGTCAGAACCTCAAAGGATTGGCGATTCGGTTTCGCGAAGGTTTGAACGAGTGCTGAGCACATAATCGCATCGGACACCGCGTTACATTGATCTCTTCAGGGATGAAGCATGTCTTCCATTTTGCACAACAAAAAACTGCGTCAGTTAATTGAACAGTCGGACGCCCGTGTCGAAGCGGCCACCAGTGCCGCCGATCTGCTCGAGGTGATAAAGCAGCTCAGGGCTTTTGGTGCGCCTCTGGAGTTCGATAACGCCACGCCCAGGTTATTTCGCAATATCGGTTTTGGATTTGTTGCCGCAACCGTTCTTTTCGTACCTTTTGTCGTACTGGGCATCGCTTTTCTATTGGGTGGCTGGCTTGTCATGGATCACAGGTCCGGTGTGATCGACGCACTTTCCAAAAAAATCATCCATAAATCTTCAATGCTCGCCTATGGGTTAAGGGCGTCGTACAGCCCGGATGTGCAAGTGCTGGAGAGCTTGGGTGGGGAGTTCAAGGACTTCCATCGAGGCTCCTACAGCCGACAGATTTTGAAATCGGTTCAAGGTACTTACCTTGGCGCGGTTCATGAGTTGCCTTTCACTTATCAGCACTTGCAGTACGTTGATCGCGAAAGTTACAAGACCACCGTGCCAGACGGGGCGGGCGGTACCAAGGTTGAAACCAAGACGGTTGACCGCGAGTTTGCCCGGTACAGCCTGGTACTGGATTTTCCGTGGGTCGAGAATGTGGTCGTGCGCGGCGACACGCATGTGGGGGTGGATCTTGAGGAGACTCTGGATACAGCATCCAGTGAATTCAATAGCGCGTTTCACCTGACAGGCATTACCCAGATGGCCTGTGCCGTTTTTGCCAAGCCCGCGACGGTGCTGCATCTACTGCAACTCGCTCAGCAATTGAGCGATGTCAATCTGGAGTTCTCGGAACATGGGCGGCTGTGCCTGAGTTTCAGCGATGCTGGATTGCTTGCGCCAAACGCAACCGAGGGGATTAGAAATCTGCCGGCCTTTGAGCCGCTCGTCGAAACGGGTATTCGCCTGCCTCGTCTGGACTTCTTGCTGTCGTGGGTCCACCGACTGGCTGAATTTCATGACGATAACTTCGCGCTTTCCCCGAAACCTTTAAAAAACATGGAGTATTAAACGATGGGGTTGTTATTGATTATCGCGGTGATAGTCGGGATTACCTTCTTGACCTGTTACAACCGAATCATTGGGCGACATAACCGCGCTCAGCGCGCCTGGGCCGATGTCCTGGTTTATGAGCGGCAGAAAACCAGGGTGCTCGATTTACTTGAGCAGCAGGTTGCGGGTTTCAAGGAGTACGAAAGTACGCTGCTGGAAAAGATCACGGGTCTGCGCTCGGCCATCGGCAAGCTGCCACAAGAGGCGAACGGGGACGCTCTACAGCCGGTGCAAAAGGGAACACGGGAATTGCTGGCGGGATTGACCGTGGCATTTGAAGCTTATCCAGAGCTCAAGACCAATGAGTTGGTTAACAACTTCATGCGGGAAATCACAGAGCAGCAAGAAAACGTCGGTGCGGCCATTACCATCTTCAATGGCGCGGTAGAGGTGTTCAATAACTCGATCCAGATGTTTCCTAACTCCTTTGTTAATGGCTGTCTCAACAAAAAATCGGTAATCGTTCCATTTTCCGACTCCCAGGCTTCCGCAGCATTTGAGTACAAGCCGAATTTTTAAAGGTGCAGGACAGCAGGCTCGGTCGGTCTGGAATGCTCGCAAAAAGGTTTTTTGTAACGGCTGGTTGATTACCGCTCCTCAAGATCCCGAGCGAAGCTTGGCCGATGCCTATATAATCCCCGCCTTTCGTGGAGAACAGACCTTTATGCCAACGTCCTTTCTAGAAATCGTCGAGTTACCAGACGGCCGTATTGAGCTGCGCAGGGCTGAGGACGAGGGTTCTCTGGTTACTTTGGATTTCTCCGAGGATGCCAAAGCGTTCTTGCAGGGCCAGCACGTGGAAGTCGCCAAGGCGATGTTGAGCGTCGGCGTTCAGATGGCCGGGCGCTTGGTTGAAGGTGATTTCAATACGGACGAGGGGACTCGGGTTCTTCATTGATCCCGCCCGTCGGTTTTTTGCTGATACCGCTACAGGTCGGCTTCTCTATCCTTGGAGAAGCCCCGCGCTGTTCAATGCGCGCTTTGTTTGTCAGTTAACCCAATCGAATATTCAGGCTTTGTGCGTCCCCGATCCGGGCGGCGCTGATCAACTGTTGCCGTGAAGTTGTGCTCAATGGGTTGAGCCAACTGACTACTGTGTGGCTGCGACCCAGGCGCAAGGCCTCGCAGGTCAACTGCTGAGCGCTCTGAGTACCGCGTGGTTGCAGCAGCAGGATGCGTTCGCGGTTAAGGCCGGCGTCTCGCAACCAGGTCTGGGTCAGGCTGGCGGGCGGAGCGATCAGCGTCAGCCAGCGCGCGTCCTGGTCCTGGCTCAGTTCCCTGAGAATCGGCGCAAGAAGGTTCAGGCAATTCCCGGCTGCACCACGCAGCGACAGCTCACTGAAGACTTCGGGTTCAGCGCTCCAGGGTGACTCGACCACGTCTTTCAGGATCGGCGCCAAGGGCTGCACCATGAAAGCCTCGAACAACGGCAGTTGGGCTTGCTGTGATGTGTGTGGGAACTGCATAAAGCCTCCTTTAGCGGCGAATGACGCCGACACTCAAGCCTTCGATCACCAGTTCCTGATCTTTCAGGTTCACTTCGATAGGGGCGAATTCAGGGTTTTCGGCAATCAACCAGACCTTGCTGCCATCGCGCTTGAAGCGCTTGACGGTCACTTCATCGCCGATCCGTGCGACCACGATCTGGCCGTTGCGGGCTTCGCGGGTGGTGTGCACTGCCAGCAGGTCACCGTCGAAAATGCCCACATCCTTCATGCTCATGCCATGAACCCGAAGCAGATAGTCGGCGCGAGGATGGAAGAACGACGGGTTGATGTTGCAGGACTCTTCGATGTGCTGTTGGGCGAGGATCGGAGCACCGGCAGCCACTCGGCCAATGATCGGCAGGGTGGACTCGTCGGCCTTGGCTTCGAAGCCGGGGATGCGAATACCACGGGAAGCGCCGGGCGTCATCTCGATCGCACCCTTGCGGGCCAGCGCCTTGAGGTGTTCTTCCGCCGCATTGGGCGACTTGAAACCCAGTTCCTGAGCGATTTCCGCGCGGGTGGGCGGGTAGCCGTTGTCTTCGAGGCAGCGTTTGATGAAGGCCAGAATCTCTGCTTGGCGTGGCGTCAGCTTTAGCATATTGATCGCTCTGTCTTTTTATACAGTGACTGGGATTATATACAGTGGAACGGTCTTGGCAATGCTCCTTTTTTTGCCGGCCGCCAGACGGTCGATGAGCCTGCTGATTCGCGCTTGAGAGTTGTATGGTTAAATAGGTGACCGACCATTCCCAAAACGAACCGTCAGGCTTGACAAGGCCTGGGCTGAAACGTATGTTTCAAACAAGTGTTTGTCAGGCGGAGTAGCCATGGCCCAGTCGGAAACCGTTGAACGCATTCTTGATGCTGCCGAGCAATTGTTCGCGGAAAAAGGTTTTGCTGAAACCTCATTGCGTCTGATCACCAGCAAGGCCGGTGTCAATCTGGCGGCGGTGAACTATCACTTCGGTTCGAAGAAGGCGCTGATCCAGGCAGTTTTCTCGCGTTTTCTCGGGCCGTTCTGTTTAAGCCTTGATAAAGAGCTGGAGCGGCGTCAGGCCAAGCCGGAGAACAAACCGACGCTTGAAGAGCTGCTGGAAATCCTCGTCGAGCAAGCCCTGGTGGTGCAACCACGCAGCGGCAACGATCTGTCGATTTTCATGCGCTTGCTGGGTCTGGCTTTCAGTCAGAGCCAAGGGCACTTGCGGCGTTATCTGGAAGACATGTACGGCAAGGTATTCCGCCGCTACATGATGCTGGTCAACGAAGCTGCGCCGCGTATTCCGCCGATTGAGCTGTTCTGGCGCGTGCACTTCATGCTCGGCGCCGCCGCGTTCAGCATGTCCGGTATCAAGGCCCTGCGCGCAATTGCCGAGACCGACTTCGGCGTCAACACCTCCATTGAGCAAGTCATGCGTCTGATGGTGCCGTTCCTGGCGGCGGGTATGCGCGCCGAAACCGGTGTGACCGACGCGGCCATGGCCACCGCGCAGTTGCGTCCGCGCAGCAAATCAACCCCGGTTGCCGCCAAGGTTTAACCGCGCACGGGTGGGCGCGGCAGCTTACATCCGCTAAGCTAGCCGCCCATGCCGACTCTCGTCCTGAACCCGCTCCCCATTTGTATCGCCGACCTGCCGGGCATTGCCCAAGGTGGCGATTGCGTGCGAGCCGGGTTTATCGTTATCAAGGAATCTCTATGACTGCTGGCCTGCAAGGCTCGTTGATGGTGGACGTCGCCGGTACCTGGCTGACGGCTGAAGATCGCCAATTGTTGCGCCAACCCGAAGTGGGCGGCCTGATCATTTTCGCCCGCAACATCGAACACCCGCGTCAGGTGCGCGAGTTGAGCGCTTCAATCCGCGCCATACGCCCCGATCTGCTGCTGGCAGTCGATCAGGAGGGCGGCCGGGTTCAGCGCTTGCGTCAGGGCTTCGTACGACTGCCAGCCATGCGCGCCATCGCTGACAACCCGAATGCCGAGTACCTGGCCGAGCAGTGCGGCTGGATCATGGCGACTGAAGTGCTGGCTGTCGGCCTCGATCTGAGTTTCGCTCCGGTGCTGGACCTCGACTTCCAGCGCAGCGCCGTGGTCGGCACCCGTTCATTTGAAGGTGATCCCGAGCGTGCAGCGTTGCTGGCGGGTGCCTTCATTCGCGGCATGAACAGCGCCGGCATGGCCGCCACCGGCAAGCACTTTCCCGGTCACGGCTGGGCCGAGGCCGATTCCCACGTTGCGATCCCTGTTGATGAGCGCAGTCTCGATGAAATCCGCGCCAATGACCTGGTGCCGTTTACCCGATTGAGCAAGCAACTGGCCGCTGTCATGCCGGCCCACGTTATCTATCCACAAGTCGATTCCCAGCCCGCCGGCTTCTCCCGCCGCTGGTTGCAGGACATCCTGCGTGGCGAGCTACAATTTGACGGCGTGATCTTCAGCGATGACCTGTCCATGGCCGGCGCTCATGTGGTCGGCGATGCGGCCAGCCGTATCGAAGCGGCGCTGACGGCCGGTTGCGACATGGGTCTGGTGTGCAACGATCGCGCGGCCGCTGAATTGGCCCTGAGCGCCGCCCAGCGTCTGAAGGTCAAGCCGTCCGAGCGCATCGCGCGGATGCGCGGCCAGTCGTACGCCAGCACTGAATACCGTCAAGACCCGCGCTGGCTGGCAGCTGTCGGCGCGCTCAAAGAAGCTCAACTGATTGATTGAGGACTTTTCGTTATGACGGTTTACGCGATTATCGGTGGAACCGGCCTGACTCAACTCGAAGGCCTGAGCATTCGTCAATCATTGGCGGTGGAGACGCCGTATGGCGCGCCTTCGGCTGAAGTGCAGATTGGCGAGTACGCCGGCAAGGAAGTGCTGTTCCTTGCGCGCCACGGTCATCCTCACCGTTACCCGCCGCATCAGGTGAACTACCGCGCCAACCTCTGGGCACTGAAACAGGCTGGCGCCGAAGCGATTCTCGCGGTCAACGCCGTGGGTGGGATTCATTCCGCGATGGGTACCGGACATTTCTGCGTGCCGCATCAGCTGATCGACTACACCAGTGGTCGCGAACACACCTATTTCGCCGATGATCTGCAGCAGGTCACACACATCGACTTCAGCTACCCGTACAGCGAGCCACTGCGTCAGCAGTTGATCGCGGCGCTGGCGGCCGAAGGTGTCGGCTACAGCAGCCAAGGCGTGTACGCCTGCACTCAAGGGCCGCGTCTGGAAACCGCCGCTGAAATCGCCAGGCTGGAGCGCGACGGATGCGACATCGTGGGTATGACCGGGATGCCGGAAGCGGCATTGGCTCGCGAGCTGGGACTGGATTACGCCTGTCTGGCGCTGGTAGTAAACCCGGCGGCGGGCAAGTCGACGGCAGTGATCACCATGGCCGAGATCGAGCAAGCGCTGCATGACGGGATGGGCAAGGTGAAATCGACGTTGGCTCGGGTGCTCAAGGGTTGAGCCTGTACCGAGTTGACACCATCGCGGGCAAGCCACGCTCCCACAGGTACAGTGATCACCTGTGGGAGCGGGCTTGCCCGCGATAGCAATTCATCTGGCGTCTTGGATTTCAGCGCTTTTCCAGCTTGTCCGGCAGCGGCGCAAACAACGCTTCAATATCATCACTCTGCAGTTTCCAGTCCCCGGTTTTGCGCCCATCCAGCACGCCAGCTGCCAAGTCGGATTTTTCCTTCTGCAGAAGCTGAATCTTCTCCTCCACCGTGCCCCTGGCAATCATCTTGTAGACGAACACCGGTTTCTCCTGACCAATGCGATACGCCCGGTCAGTGGCCTGATTTTCCGTCGCCGGATTCCACCACGGATCGTAGTGAATCACCGTATCGGCTTCGGTCAGGTTCAGGCCGACGCCACCCGCCTTCAGGCTGATCAGAAAGATCTGACGCTTGCCGCTCTGGAAGTCTTTGACCGGGGCGCGCCGGTCGCGGGTCTGCCCGGTCAGCAACGCATAATCGACTCCGCGTTTTTTCAGCTCATCTTCAATCAGCGACAACATTGAAGTGAACTGCGAGAACAACAGAATCCGCCGACCTTCATCGAACAATTCCTCAAGCATTTCCATCAGGCTGTCGAGCTTGCCCGACGTGCTGCCGCGAGTGGGCAGGGTGGCATCGTTGACCAGGCGCAAATCGCAGCACACCTGACGAAGTTTCAGCAGCGCCTCAAGAATGATGATCTGGCTGCGTGCCACGCCCTTGCGGGTGATCTCGTCGCGGACTTTCTTGTCCATCGCCAGGCGCATGGTTTCGTACACGTCGCGCTGGGCTTCGTTGAGCTCGACCCAATGGATGATTTCGGTTTTCGGCGGCAACTCGGTCGCCACTTGTTCCTTGGTTCGACGCAGCAGGAACGGTTTTATCCGGCCGTTGAGGTGCTGAAGTCGCACTTCGCTGGCGCGTTTTTCGATCGGCACGCGGTAATCGCGATTGAAGCTTTTCACGTCACCTAGCCAGCCGGGTAGCAGGAAGTGAAACAGCGACCACAGCTCGCCCAAGTGGTTTTCCAGCGGCGTGCCGCTCAGGCACAGACGCTGACGAGCATTCAACTCGCGGGCAGCGTGGGCGGCCTTGCTGTTGGGGTTCTTGATGTATTGCGCCTCGTCCAGAACCAACACGTGCAGAGGCTGCGCGGCGAGACGTTCGACGTCCTTGGGCAGCAGCGCATAGGTGGTCAGGATCAGGTCGTAATCGGCCAGCGTGTCGAAATGCTTTTTGCGACTGGCACCGTACAGCGCCAGCACTTTGAGTTGCGGTGTGAAGTGCGCCGCTTCATCCAGCCAGTTGGGGATCAGGCTGGTGGGCATCACCACCATGCACGGCCGATCGAGGCGTCCGGCGTTCTTCTCACTAAGAATGTGCGCCAGGGTCTGTAGGGTTTTGCCCAGACCCATGTCGTCCGCGAGAATCCCGCCGACTTCCAGTTGTCGCAGCGACTGCATCCAGCTCAAGCCTTCCAGCTGATAGGGGCGCAAGGTCGCGTTCAGACCTTCCGGTGCGGTCGCGGTGAAGTCCTTGATGTCCCGCAGCCGCTGGGCAAAGGTGCGAATTTGCTCGCCGCCCTCCCAGAGCAGCGGCAGGTCTTCCAGCGGATTCAGCCGCGTGGCATCAGCTTTGCTCAGGCGCAGCGTCGTTTCGCCGGGCCCTTGCAGGTAGAACTCGCCGAGGGTCGCCAGTACCGGTTTCAATCGGCCGAAGGGCAGGGCGACCTGCAACGGGCCGTACTCGGAGTTCGGGCGATTGGGGATGTTCACCAGGATCAACTCGTCGTCGCGACGTCGTGCAAGGCGTTCCGGGTTGAGGATCTCGGTGTGAGAGCGCATCAGGTTCAGCAGGATCGGCAGCAGGCTCAGCCGTTCGCCGTTAACGATGATGCCCAGCTCCAGATCGAACCAGTCGCGCTCCGGTGCCTGTTCGACGGTGGCGTACCAATCATCCACGGCAGTCAGGTCGAAACCGAAGTCTTCGTCGATCTGCAACTCCCAACCCTGGGTACGCAGCTTCGGCAGTTCGTTGAGGGTGAAGGTCAGCCAGGCGCTGTCGTTGACCATCTCGAAAAGCTCGCCGGCGCTTTCCGGCAAGGCCTTGCTTTGCCGGGTAGCAATTTTGAAGCCGAGGATTCGCAGCTGCTCCCTGTAGGTCTGTTCGACTTCTGGGTGGCGTTTTATCCGCAGTGTCTGAGTTTCCTGACGAATCAGAATGTCAGCGTTCTTCTGTCCGGAAACGTATTCATCCAGATAGCTGAAAGACAAAGCCGCGCGATGCTGAATGTAACGCTGCATCTTGCCATTGCGCGGTTCGAAGGCGCTGAACTCGATGCTCGCCAGCCACAAGCGCGGCACCGGTTGCACGTTATCCACCAGCACTTGAGGTGGCGCTTTAGGGCTACGGTTTTCCAGTACGGCTTGAAGTTTCTCGAGCAGTTCGGCGTCTTGCGCAGCGGCGGGGTAAGCCAGGGTTTCCTGCACTTTCAGCAGTACCGCTGCGCAATGCTTGCAGTTGCTGTGGACCGGGCAGGTGCAGGTGGCATCGATCATCAACAACGTGGCTTTGGCTGACTCGCGCAGGCGAATGGTCTGACGGTAAACGTTACCGCCAGAGCCCTCGCAGGCGGCAATGATCGTGGCGTCGCCGGCCTCGACGATCCTGACGCGGTTCTCCAAAGCGTAGCGACGGCCACGCTCCAGGCTCTGTTCCTTGAATCGGCTGACCCAGGAAGGTGCCAGGGGTTTGCTCAGGGTCGCTGACATAAGGACTCAATCAGTCCGGAATTTCATCGGGGACTGGCCGAGGCGCAGGGGCAGTCAGCGAGGTGATCTTGATCAACATGCCCAAGTGGCCGTTGTCGAGGAAGTTCAGCTGGCCGTTCTTGGTGTGGCTTTCTTGCTTCATGCGTTCGCTGGCGGTGACCATGCCGTTGGCGTCGATCTGGTTGACCCAGAAATCCGCGTCCACATCAGTGAATCGTCCCAGTTTCATGCTCAGCGTGCCCTCGATCGGGAACTGACCGAACTGTTCTTTGCCATCGCTGATCGCCACTTTGCTGGCTTCTTCGCCAAGGTTCTGTTGCCAGGCCTTGTGCAGCAACACCGTGTATTCATTGCTGGCGGTGAGTTTTTCCACTTCAGCATTGAGGCTCGGTGTGCGCAGGCTGTCGGGGCTGATGGGCTGAGCGCCGGCCGCCCAGTCTTCCGGCGCGGCGCGGCTGACGATAGCGGGCACGGCGTTTTGGCGGACCAGAATCATTTCAATCTGATACAAGTCATCGGCAAATGCCGTAGGGGCGACCAGTGCTGTGATTAACATTGGCAACAAGGTCAGAAAGCGAAACAGGCGCATGCGGCGTCCTTCAAGCAGTTTTCGGAATGAGGTGCTCAAACAGCGCCTCTACAGTATTAAAGCGCTCTTCCGGGCGCTCCATCGGCACCTGGAATTTAAACATCGTGGCGCCTTCGAATTTGTAGCGTTTGGGCTGGCTCTGGATCAGCTTGATCAGCGTCAGCGGGTCGACCGGGGTTTGCGTCGCGAACTCGATTCGGCCGCCTTGCGGGCCGCCGTCGACTTTCTTGATGCCCAGTAGCTCGGCCTGCAATTTCAGCGCGGTAATGCGCATCAGGTTCTTGGTCGGTTCCGGCAGCAGACCGAAACGATCGATCATCTCCACCTGCAAGTCCTTGAGGCCTTCCTCGTCGGTGGCCGAGGCAATGCGTTTGTAGAGAATCAGTCGGGCGTGCACGTCCGGCAGATAGTCCTCGGGAATCAACGCCGGTACTCGCAGGTTGACTTCAGGGCCACCGCCGAGCGGTTGATCGAGGTTCGGTTGTTCGCCCTTGCGGATCGACTTCACCGCGCGCTCGAGCATTTCCATGTACAGCGTGAAACCGACGGCCTGGATCTGTCCACTCTGCCCGTCGCCGAGCAATTCGCCAGCGCCACGGATTTCCAGGTCGTTGGTGGCAAGCACGAAGCCCGCGCCGAGGTCCTGGGTATTGGCGATCGCTTCCAGACGCTTTTCGGCGTCAGGCGTGATTTGCTGGCGCGGCGGCGTCAGCAAATAAGCGTAAGCCTGGTGGTGACTGCGACCGACCCGGCCGCGCAACTGGTGCAGCTGCGCCAGACCGAACTTGTCGGCACGCTCGATGATGATGGTGTTGGCGCTCGGCACGTCAATGCCGGTCTCGATGATGGTCGAGGCGATCAGCACGTTGAAGCGCTTGTGGTAGAAGTCGCTCATCACTTGTTCGAGATCGCGTTCGCGCATCTGCCCGTGGCCGATGCCGATCCGCGCTTCCGGCACCAGTTCAGCGAGGTCGGCGGCGCATTTCTCGATGGTCTTCACGTCGTTGTGCAGGTAATAGACCTGACCGCCACGCAACAGCTCACGGAGCAAGGCCTCTTTGACCGTGCTCTTGTTCTGCTCCATGACGAAAGTCCGTACCGACAGGCGACGCGCCGGCGGCGTGGCGATGATCGACAGGTCGCGCATGCCCGACACCGCCATGTTCAGCGTGCGCGGAATCGGCGTGGCGGTCAGGGTGAGGATGTCGACTTCACTGCGCAGGGCCTTGAGCTGTTCCTTCTGACGGACACCGAAACGGTGTTCTTCGTCGATGATCACCAGCCCCAGGTTTTTGATTTTTACATCGTCGGACAGCAACTTGTGCGTACCGATGACGATGTCGATCTTGCCTTCGGCCAGATCCGCGACCGCAGCGTTGACTTCTTTGGTCGACTTGAAGCGGCTCATCACTTCCACGCTCACCGGCCAGTCGGCGAAGCGGTCGCGGAAGCTGTTGTAATGCTGCTGGGCGAGCAGGGTGGTCGGCACCAGAATCGCTACTTGACGACCACCATGCACCGCGATGAACGCTGCGCGCATCGCCACTTCGGTCTTGCCGAAACCAACGTCGCCGCAGACCAGGCGGTCCATCGGTTTCGGCGCGAGCATGTCGGTGCGCACGGCGTCGATGGTGGTTTGCTGGTCCGGGGTTTCTTCGAACGGGAAGCCCGCGCTGAAGGTCGCGTAATCGGCTTTCGGGTCGGCGAATGCATAACCTTCGCGAGCGGCGCGACGGGCATAGATGTCGAGCAACTCGGCGGCCACGTCGCGTACTTGTTCGGCAGCTTTGCGTTTGGCTTTCTGCCAGGTCTCGGAGCCCAGGCGGTGCAGCGGGGCCAGGGCATCGTCGCTGCCGGTGTAACGGGCGATCAGATGCAGGTTGGCCACCGGCACGTAAAGCTTGGCGTTTTCGGCGTATTCGAGGGTCAGGAATTCGGCGGCCTGACTGTCGATTTCCAGAATCGTCAGCCCTAGATAGCGACCGACACCGTGATCGATGTGCACCACCGGTGCGCCTTCGCGCAGCTCGGTGAGGTTTTTGATCACGGCATCGTTGTTGGCGTCGGCGCGTTTCTCGCGGCGACGGCGCTGCATCACACGCTGACCGAACAACGGGCTTTCGGCGACCAGGGCCAGGGCCGGATCGTCGAGTACCAATCCTTCGTCGAGCGGCGCGATGGTGATCGCCAGGCGCTCCTTGCTCGCGATGAAGTCTGGCCAGCTGTCGACGGTTTTCGGACGCAGCTTCAAGCGTTCCAGCAATTCCAGCAGCACTTCACGACGGCCCGCGGACTCGGCAGTAAACAGCACGCGACCGGGGAACTCGTCGAGGAAACCCGCCAGCGCCGCCAACGGTTGGGTGGCTTTGGCTTCGATGGCCAGGTTCGGCAGCTCCCGAGCGGGGAAGCGCTCGCGGCCAACGCCGGTCTCTACGTCCTGTTGGCTGGCGACCACGCGCGGCCAGTTCTTCAGCCGTGCAAAGCAATCTTCCACCGGCAGGAACAGTTCAGCCGGCGGCAATAAAGGACGGGCCGGATCGACGCGGCGCTCTTCATAGCGATTGCGCACGTCGTTCCAGAAGTTTTCCGCCGCCTGTTCGATGCCGGGCAGGGAAAACACTTGCGTGTCCTGCGGCAGGTAATCGAACAGCGTGGAGGTTTCGTCGAAGAACAGCGGCAGGTAGTACTCGATACCGGCCGGTGTAATCCCGCTGCTCAAGTCCTGGAAGATCGGGCAGCGACGGAAGTCGACATCGAAACGCTCACGGAAGCGCGCCTTGAAGCGGGTGACCGCATCCTTTTGCAGCGGAAACTCTCTCGCTGGCAGGAGACGAACCGTTTCAACCTTGTCGATGGAGCGCTGGTTTTCCGGATCGAAGGTACGAAGGGTCTCGATTTCGTCGTCGAACAGGTCAATTCGGAAAGGCAGTTTGCTGCCCATCGGGAACAGATCGATCAACGAGCCGCGCACGGTAAATTCGCCGTGCTCATAGACGGTATCGACGTAGCGATAGCCGCTGGCCTCAAGCCGGGTGCGCATTTGCTCGACATCGAGCTTCTGGCCGATGTCCAGCACCAGGCTGCTGCCGAGCAGGAATTTGGTCGGCGCCAGGCGATGCAGGGCAGTGGTGATCGGCACGACCAGAACGCCATGACTCAGCTCCGGCAATCGATACAACGCGGAGATTCGCTGGGAAATAATGTCCTGGTGCGGCGAAAACAGATCGTAGGGCAGGGTTTCCCAGTCCGGGAAATGCAGCACCGGCAAATCCGGGGCGAAGAAACTCAGCTCCTGTTCCAGCCGTTCGGCACTTTGGCTGTCGGCAGTCAGTAGCAGGGTGAAGCGCTTGGCAGCGCTGGCAGCCTCGGCAATGGCCAGGCTCAGGGCGGCACCGGGTAGGTTGCCCCAGTGCTGTTTACCTGCCGCGGCAGGGAGAAGCGGTAGACGCAGAACGGGCACGGAAGGTTGAGCTCCAAGCGTTGCGACAAAGTCGGTAATTGTAGCGGTCCCGGGTGCCGCCTGTCAGTTGCAGACTGTGTCTATTACGCAGGTTGGGCGAAATGTAGTGGTAAAGACAAAATCGGCCTGTTTTTTAGTAAAAAAGGCTGAATATGTAGTGGCAAAACGGTCTAGTGTTACGGAGGGTTACAGACAAGACAGCGTTGTCTCCAAAAAAACGACTTCGCTGCAGGCCACGGTTTTATTGGGCTTGAGCCGTGCGTCATTTTTTTGAAGCGGAATTTGTTACTGACCGCGCGACAGGCGCGCATTGCTACGGGAGGCACTCGGCGGCATAATGTAGCCCCTTTTTTCTGCCCCTACATGTGGAAGGTTCCCGTGACTCAGAAGCCCGACCAGTGTCTTGGTGAATGGATCGACCGTGAAGCACTCGCAGAAGCGATGATTCCGCTTATCGGTCAGCTCTACCGCAATAACAACGTGGTGAGCTCGATCTATGGCCGCAGTCTGATCAACCAGTCTGTCATCGCGATTCTCAAAGCTCACCGCTTTGCTCGCCATCGCCAGTCCGATGACAGCGAATTGTCCGTCCACGAAACATTCCCGCTGCTCAAGGCAATGAGCGAACTCAAGCTCGGCGCTGCCTCGGTAGATCTGGGCAAGCTTGCAGTCAAGTTCAAGGCTGAAGGCAATGGCCGCACCGCCGAGCAGTTCGTCCGTGAAGAACTGGCTGACGTCGTTGGTCAGCAAAATGTTTCCGCCCGCAAAGGCACCGACGTTGTTCTGTACGGCTTCGGTCGTATCGGCCGTCTGCTGGCGCGCATCCTGATCGAGAAAACCGGTGGTGGCGACGGCCTGCGTCTGCGTGCCATCGTTGTCCGCAAGGGCGCCGAGAACGATCTGGTCAAGCGTGCCAGCCTGCTGCGTCGCGACTCGGTGCACGGTTCGTTCAATGGCACCATCACCATTGATGAAGCCAACAACACCATCACCGCCAACGGCAACCTGATCCAGGTTATCTACGCGAAGAACCCGACTGAAGTGGACTACACCCAGTACGGCATCAAAGACGCGCTGCTGGTGGACAACACCGGTGTATGGCGTGACGCCGACGGTCTGGGCCAGCACCTGGCTTGCCCGGGTATCGATCGCGTTGTTCTGACCGCGCCTGGCAAAGGCAAGCTGAAGAACATCGTTCACGGCATCAACCACGGTGAAATCACCGCTGATGACAAGATCGTTTCCGCCGCTTCCTGCACCACCAACGCCATCGTGCCGGTGCTCAAAGCCGTCAACGACAAGTTCGGCATCATCAATGGTCACGTTGAAACGGTTCACTCGTACACCAACGACCAGAACCTGATCGACAACTTCCATAAAGGCGATCGCCGTGGTCGTAGCGCCGCGTTGAACATGGTTATCACCGAGACCGGTGCTGCCACCGCTGCTGCCAAGGCTTTGCCTGAGCTGGCCGGTAAGCTGACCGGTAACGCGATCCGCGTTCCGACGCCTAACGTGTCGATGGCCATTCTCAACCTGAACCTTGAGAAAGCCGCTACCCGTGAAGAGATGAACGAGTACCTGCGCTACATGGCGCTGCACTCCGATCTGCATAAGCAAATCGACTACGTCAATTCGCAGGAAGTGGTTTCCACCGACTTCGTTGGCTCGCGCCACGCAGGCGTGGTGGACGCTGAAGCAACCATCAGCCAAGACAACCGCGTTGTTCTGTACGTTTGGTACGACAACGAATTCGGTTACAGCTGCCAGGTGGTTCGCGTGATGGAAGACATGGCCGGTGTAAACCCGCCTGCATTCCCGCGCTAAGCGTTAGCTGCACATGAGAACGCCCCGACTTAGGTCGGGGCGTTTTTGTTTGTGCAGTGATCGTTCTTGCGCAGAGCGTGGGAACGATCTTTTTTACCTGTCGGAGCATAATGGTTAGCTTTGGCGTTGTGTCAGGGAATGCCAGGGGAGGATGGGAATTGTTGAATAGGTGGCAATGCGTTTTATTTTTTCTGTTCGGCGTCCTTTCAGGCTGTGACAACGGCGATTCCATGGAAAGCTTCGGCGGCCCGACCATGGGCAGCACGTATTCGATCAAGTACCTGCGCCATACCGGGCTTCCCGCCCCGACCGAGGTCCGTGTCCAGGTCGAAAAAATCCTTGCTGAAGTCGATCAACAAATGTCGACTTACCGCAGCGACTCCGACATCGAACGCTTCAACGATCTGCCCGCCAACCGCTGTCAGAAAATGCCTGCGCCAATCCTCAAACTGGTGCGTGTCGGTGAGCGTCTGTCTGAGCAAAGCGAAGGCTCCTACGACCTGACGGTGGAACCGCTGCTCAACCTCTGGGGCTTCGGTCCGCAGGCTCGTAATGAGAAAGTCCCCGCCGCCCAGGCACTGGCCGAAGTCAGGCAGCGAGTCGGTTACCAGCACCTGCGTATCGACGGCGATCAGCTGTGCAAGGACGCCGCGGTCGAGGTCGACTTCAACAGCATCGCCGCCGGCTACGCAGTCGACACGATTGCCGCAAAACTCGAAGCAATGGGCATCCACAACTACCTCGCTGAAGCCACCGGCGAACTCAAGGCTGCCGGCAAGAAACTCGACGGCTCGCCGTGGCGCGTTGCCCTGGAAGAACCCCGCGACGACCAGCAAGTGGCGGAACGCATCATCGCCGTCGACGGCTACGGCGTTTCCACATCCGGCGACTACCGCAACTATTTCGAGCAGGACGGTAGGCGTTATTCCCACACCTTCGATGCCCGCACCGGGACGCCGGTCCTACACACCCTGGCGTCAGTCACGGTGATTCATCCTTCAGCGTTGATGGCCGATGGCTTATCGACGCTGTTGCTGATTCTGGGTCCCGAAAGGGGTTGGGACTATGCCCAAGTGCATGACATCGGTGCATTCTTTGTGATTCGTGCCGATACAGGTTTCGTCACACGAACCACGCAGGCTTTTGAACGCCTGAGCGGCGGAAAAACCGAGTGATCAGGGCGATCCAAGCCGCAAAGACTGGCGTTGTAGTGCAGGCAAAACTAGCCTACGACGCGACCAAGGGTTAATGTGCGCGGCGTTGACGCTTATATAGACTGTGTCCGGGTTCTGTACTGGCCCCAAATTGTTCCTTCACGCCGCAGATCGGCGTGATTTAGCCGCAGGTGCCGAGGGCGCCGCGGCCTGTTCTGAGGAGTATGCATGGCTGTCTACAACTACGACGTGGTGGTGCTGGGTTCCGGCCCTGCGGGAGAAGGCGCGGCAATGAACGCCGCCAAAGCAGGGCGCAAGGTGGCGATGGTCGATAGCCGTCGCCAGGTCGGCGGCAACTGCACCCACCTGGGTACCATCCCGTCCAAGGCACTGCGTCACTCGGTCCGGCAGATCATGCAGTTCAACACCAACCCGATGTTCCGGGCCATTGGTGAGCCACGCTGGTTCTCGTTCCCGGACGTGCTGAAAAGCGCTGAAAAAGTTATCTCCAAACAAGTCGCTTCGCGCACTGGCTACTACGCCCGTAACCGCGTCGACGTGTTCTTCGGCACCGGCAGCTTCGCCGACGAGCAAACCATCGAAGTGGTCTGCGCCAACGGCGTGGTCGAAAAACTGGTGGCCAAGCACATCATCATCGCCACCGGCTCGCGCCCTTATCGTCCGGCGGACATCGATTTCCATCACCCGCGTATCTACGATAGCGACACCATCCTCAGCCTCGGCCACACCCCGCGCAAACTCATCGTTTACGGCGCTGGCGTGATCGGTTGCGAGTACGCGTCGATCTTCAGCGGTCTGGGTGTACTGGTTGAACTGGTGGATAACCGCGGTCAGTTGCTGAGTTTCCTCGACTCGGAAATCTCCCAGGCCCTGAGCTATCACTTCAGCAACAACAACATCACGGTTCGCCACAACGAAGACTACGATCGCGTCGAAGGCGTGGACAACGGCGTGATCCTGCACCTCAAGTCCGGCAAGAAGATCAAGGCTGACGCCTTGCTCTGGTGCAACGGCCGTACTGGCAACACCGATCAGTTGGGTCTGGAAAACGTCGGCGTGAAGGTCAACAGTCGTGGCCAGATCGAAGTGGACGAGGCCTACCGTACCTGCAAGCCGAACATCTACGGCGCCGGTGACGTGATTGGTTGGCCGAGCCTGGCCAGTGCTGCTCACGACCAGGGCCGTTCGGCCGCTGGCAGCATCGTTGATAACAATAGCTGGCGCTTCGTCAACGACGTGCCGACCGGTATCTATACGATTCCGGAGATCAGCTCGATCGGCAAGAACGAGCAGGAGCTGACTCAGGCCAAGGTGCCATACGAAGTGGGCAAGGCGTTCTTCAAGGGTATGGCGCGTGCACAGATCGCCGGCGAGCCTCAGGGCATGCTGAAGATTCTGTTCCACCGCGAGACCCTGGAAGTGCTGGGCGTTCACTGCTTCGGTTATCAGGCGTCGGAGATCGTTCACATCGGTCAGGCGATCATGAACCAGCCGGGCGAACTGAACACGCTGAAGTACTTCGTCAACACGACGTTCAACTACCCGACCATGGCCGAAGCCTATCGAGTAGCGGCGTACGATGGCCTCAACCGGCTTTTTTGAGTGGCTCCGGCCGGTGGCCTGAGCCGGCCGGGGAGACCGATTTCAGCAATTCTCGAGCGTGGCGCTGGCCAAACCGGGAAAGTCTGTAATCAGGCTGTCAACGCCGAAGTCGGCGAGTCTGCGCATTAGCGCGGGCTCGTTGACTGTCCATACCGACACATGCAGCCCCTGACGCTGCGCCTTCTGCAGGCGTTCCGGCGTACACAGGGTCCAGTTCAGCGCCAGAATCTCACAGCCATAGCTTTGCGCGACCTTCAGCGGGTCGAGCCAGGCGTACTCGGCCACCAATCCGCGAGACACATCCGGCACGAAGTCCAGCGCAGCTTTCAATACTTCCCGCGAACTCGAGGTGATTGTCACCTTGTCGAGCAGGCCGAAACGCTGAGCCATTTCGCGAATCGCCAGCACGGTAGTCGCTGCGCGGGTGCGCGAAGCGCTTTTGACTTCCAGCTGCCAGTGCTCGAAATCGCATTTATCGAACAGTTCTTCCAGTGTTGGAATCGGGCACGGTTTGATCCAGCCTGGTCCGCCAGTGCGCGCATCGTAGGTCACCAGCTCGGCCGCCGTGTGCTCGACGACTTTGCCGCGACGGTCGGTGGTGCGCTTGAGCGTCGGGTCGTGGATGACCATCAGCTCGCCGTCCATGGACAGGTGCAGGTCCAGTTCGCAGCGGCGCACGCCGTGCTTGAGGCATTGCTGAAAACTGGTCAGCGTATTTTCCGGTGCTTCGCCCTTGGCGCCGCGATGGCCGTAGATGAGAGTCACGGTTCTTCCTTAAATTAAATGCCTGATTCGTTTTGTTCGCGGGCCAGACGTCGTTCCTGGGCCTGCTTCTGCAAAATGTAGCGGGCCAGCAATTGGCGCTGGGCATCGGTCGGGTATTCGAACTCGGTGCCGACGTCGTAGCCGTCGCCTTTGCGATCGCAGTGGGTGACGCGAGCCCGCAACAAGAGTCCGAGGGCTTGCGGCATCAGCACCAGTTTGACCGACAGATGTGTGTCCTCGGCAATCGGTGTCGGATGCTGAAACTCGATCCCGCCTTCGGAAATGATCACCGGCTGCGGCTCGCCGATCTGCCCGAGCACGGTGATTGCGATCACCTGGCTCAGTAAGTCGATGCGTTTGTTCTGGGATTTCAGGAACGCCGCGAGATTCCGGTCGCGCTCACTGATCTGGCGCAACAGGTGCTGTGACTCGAATTCGCTCAGGTGCAGCTCGCTGAGCAAGTTGAACAGTGGGGAAGCATCCTGCAACACATCCTGGCCTGCGGCTTCGGGAGCGGACAGGGGCCGAATTTCCAGTGCGATCGTGTCCTCGATACGGTAGTATTCGCGGCGATCTTCTTCATCTAATGTCGACATGGCGAACCCATGGTAGCGGCGGTGGTCTGAGTGTAAAGCTGGTTACCGACCCCCGCCACAAGGACGTTCCTTTTCCCTCCGAACAAGCCCCGACATGTTCAGACCTCTCTTCGTATTTATTGGCACGCGTTATACCCGTGCAAAGCGTCGCAATCATTTTGTGTCGTTCATTTCCCTGACCTCGATGATCGGACTCGCCCTTGGCGTGGTCGTGATGATCGTGGTGCTGTCGGTCATGAACGGCTTCGATCATGAGATGCGCACCCGCGTGCTGGGCATGGTGCCCCACGCGACCATCGAGTCCACTGAGCCGATCAGTGACTGGCAAAGCCTGGCCACCAAGGTCAAGCAGAACCCGCAGGTGACGGCCGTGGCGCCGTTTACCCAGATGCAGGGTTTGCTGACCAACAACGGCAAGGTCTCCAAAGTCCTGCTCAATGCCATTGATCCTGCGCTGGAACGGCAGGTCTCGATCATTGATAACTTCATGCAGCAGGGCAAACTCGATGACCTGGCACCGGGCAGTTTCGGCATCGTCATCGGTGACAAGGCCGCGGCCAAGTTGGGTGCGGCGATCGGCGACAAACTGACGTTTGTGGCGCCGGAAGTCACTGTGACCCCGGCCGGGATGTTCCCGCGCATGAAACGCTTTACCGTGGTCGGCATCTTCCACGTCGGTGCCGGTGAACTGGACGGCTACCTGGGCATCACCAATTTGCAGGATCTGGCCAAGCTGCATCGCTGGAAACCGGATCAGGTCCAGGGCGTCCGCCTGAAGTTCGACGACCTGTTCCAGGCACCACGCGTCGCGTGGAGCATCGCCCAGCAACTCGGCGAAGACCATTTCTATGCCCGCGACTGGACACGCACGCACGGCAATCTGTATCAGGCGATCCGTATGGAAAAAGCCATGATCGGTCTGCTGTTGCTGCTGATCGTCGCCGTCGCTGCGTTCAACATTATTTCCACACTGGTGATGGTGGTGAACGACAAGAAGGGCGACATTGCGATTCTGCGTACCTTGGGTGCCACTCCAGGTTCGATCATGGCGACGTTCATGGTCCAGGGCACCGTCATTGGAGTGATCGGTACGCTGATCGGCGCCGTGGTCGGGATCTTCGCCGCGCTGAACGTCAGCGCCGCGATTTCGGCCCTCGAAGGGCTGATCGGGCACAAATTCCTGAACGCCGACGTGTACTTCATCGATTACCTGCCGTCGCAAGTGCAGAGCCAGGATGTGTTGATGGTCTGCGCCGCCGCGTTGGTCCTGAGTTTCCTCGCCACCCTGTATCCAGCCTGGCGTGCCGCGCGCACCCAGCCTGCGGAGGCGCTACGTTATGAGTGAGTCGGGCATGAGTGATAAAGCAATCTTGAGCTGCCGCAACCTGGGCAAATCCTACGAGGAAGGCCCGGAATCGGTAGAGGTTCTGGCCGGTCTGCAGCTGGAGCTGCATCCGGGTGAGCGCGTGGCGATTGTCGGTACCTCGGGTTCGGGCAAAAGTACCTTGCTCAACCTGTTGGGCGGCCTCGATACACCGACCAAGGGCAGCGTCTGGCTGGCCGGTGAAGAGCTGTCGGCGCTGAACGAAAAGGCTCGCGGTTTGCTGCGCAATCGGTCGCTGGGTTTCGTTTACCAGTTCCACCACTTGCTGCCGGAATTCACCGCGCTGGAAAACGTCTGCATGCCGCTGCTGATCGGCAAGACGGCAATCCCGGAAGCGCGTCAGCGTGCGACGGCATTGCTGGAGCGGGTAGGGCTGGGCCATCGTCTGGAACACAAACCGGCCGAATTGTCCGGTGGTGAACGTCAGCGCGTGGCCATCGCCCGCGCCCTGGTGAACAAGCCAGGCCTGGTGATGCTCGACGAGCCGACTGGCAACCTCGACTCCCACACCGCCCAGGGCATTCAGGATTTGATGCTGGAACTCAGCACCTCGATGCGCACGGCGTTCCTGGTGGTGACTCACGACATGAACCTGGCCCGCCAGATGGATCGCGTCCTGCATTTGCAGGAAGGTTACTTGACGCCCATTTGATTGGCCGAAACCCGGCGTACTGAACAGTACGTCGGGTCTTTTATTTTTATACGGTGCCCAGCGAATGTTCAGACCGTTATCGATCTTTATCGGCGCACGCTATACCCGTGCCAAGCGCCGCAATCGCTTTGTTTCCTTCATCTCGATGACCTCGATGATCGGCCTCGCCCTGGGCGTGCTGGCAATGATCGTGGTGTTGTCGGTGATGAACGGCTTCCAGCGCGAAATGAGTTCGCGCATCCTCGGCATGGTGCCTCACGCGACAATCGTCGGCGTCAATCCGATCGACGATTGGCAGCCCGTCGCCGCGGCGGCCATGAAGAATCCTGAAGTGACAGCCGCCGTGCCGTTCACCGAGATGGAAGGCATGCTGTCCTACAAGGGGACGATGCAGCCGATCCAGGTCAGCGGCGTTGATCCGGCGCTGGAAGGCAAGGTGTCGATCGTTGCCCAACACATCGTTCAGGGTCGTCTCGATGCCTTGAAACCGGGTGAGTTTGGTGTGGTGATCGGCGAGATCACGGCTCGACGTTTCCGCTTGAACGTCGGCGACAAGATCACCCTGATCGTGCCGGAAGTCAGCACTGCACCGGGCGGCATCACCCCGCGCATGCAGCGGTTGAACGTGGTCGGCGTGTTCAAGGTCGGCGCCGAGCTGGACGGCTCCATGGCGCTGATCCACATGGCCGATGCTGCGCAAATGCAGCACTGGCAACCGAATCAGGTACAGAGCGTGCGCCTGGCGGTAAAGGATTTGTACGCAGCGCCTAAGGTTTCCAGCGATATTGCTGGCGGGCTGGGCACCGCTTACAAGGCAGATGACTGGACTCACACACAGGGCAGTCTGTTCAGTGCGATGAAGATGGAAAAAACCATGATCGGTTTGCTGTTGCTGATGATCGTCGCCGTGGCGGCGTTCAACATCATCGCAACCTTGATCATGGTGGTGAACGACAAAGGCGCGGACATCGCGATCCTGCGCACCATCGGCGCCACGCCGCGGCAGATCATGGCGATCTTCATGGTGCAGGGCACCGTGATCGGGGTTGTCGGTACGTTGATTGGTGGTGTGCTCGGCGTGATTGCGGCGCTGAACGTCAGTGAACTGGTGGGCTGGATGGAGCGGGTCAGCGGGCAGCATATCTTCAGTTCCGACGTGTACTTCGTCAGCAACTTGCCGTCCGAACTGCAGGGGGCGGATGTGGCGTTGATCTGCTCCGCCGGGTTCATTCTGAGCTTCCTCGCCACCGTTTACCCGGCATGGCGTGCGGCGAAAGTCGAGCCGGCTACCGCGTTGCGGTATTCGTAAGTCATTACACCGCTATCGCGAGCAGGCTCGCTTGTATGTTTAGACTTGAAGGGGCCAGACCTGCTGGCCTCAATCTCCCTTGGGCAACTCAATCACAAACCGCGTCCACCCGTTATCCGATTCGCAACGAATCTGCCCGCCATGGGCGCGGATGATTGACTGAGTGATCGCCAACCCCAATCCCGCATGTTCGCTACTGCCTTCCTGGCGCGCCGGATCAGCCCGGTAGAAGCGATCAAATAAACGCGGCAGCAACGCCCCGTCAATTGCGTCGCCGCTGTTCTCGACCGTCAGGCTCAACCCCTTGGGCTGATCAACAATTCGCACCCGAACCTCGCCTTCGACCGGCGTAAACCGCAACGCATTGTCCAGCAAATTGGACAGCGCCCGCCGCAACATGCTGCGATCGCCCTCCATGCGCGCACTGCCTTCACGACTCAACCTGACCTGAGCGTCCTCTGCCAGCGGCGCATAAAACTCCAGCAACAAATCCGCTTCTTCCGCCAGCTCCAGCGGTTCGCGCTTGGGCATCAACAACCCGTGGTCAGCCTTGGCGAGGTACAACATGTCGTTGACCAGTTGCGCCATCCATTGCAGTTCTTCGAGGTTGCTGTGCAGTGCTTCGCGGTAATCCTCGATGGGGCGTGGGCGGGTGAGGGTGACCTGGGTGTGGGTCAGCAGGTTCGACAACGGCGTGCGCAATTCATGGGCGATGTCGGCGGAGAAGGCCGAGAGCCGCTGAAAAGAGTCGTCGAGGCGTCCGAGCATCGCGTTGAAGTTGTGGGCCATTTCCGCGAGTTCTGGCGGCATGTTTTCTTCGGGCAGGCGTGCACTGAGCGATTGCGCTGAAACCCCGCTGGCAACCGCACTCATGCGCCGCAACGGACGCAGCCCACTGCGCGCGGCCCAGGCACCGAGCAGGGCGGTGGCCAGTGCCGACAAGCCGACCGTCAGCCAGATCAGGTGCTGCATGCGTTGCAGAAAGTGCTGGTGATGGGTGATGTCCAGCAGCAAGGTCAGCTGCGGCGAGTCAGGTTTGTCGAGGTACAACGGAGCATTGAGGACGCGGTAGTCGGTATCGTCGCTGCTCACCGTGGACAAACCCGGTTGGGTCGGCAACGCCTGGGGCAGGCTCGCTGAACTGTCATACCAGCGCTTGCCGTCGCTGCCGGTGATTCGCAGCGACAGGTCAGCCTGTCGGCTCAATTCATCGGCCAGTCTGACTTCACTTTCACTCGACTGAATGTCATGAAGTGCCCGACGCAAACCAATCAACTTGCCGTCCAGCAACTGCTGATCGAGTTCAACGAAATGCGCTTCACTGGCCTGGCTGAACAACACTCCGGCGAACAGCGACACCACGGCGGTGCACGCCGCGAACAGCAGCGCCAGGCGGCTGCTTAACGAAAGTCGACGCATCAGGCGGGGCGCTCTTCAAGGACGTAACCCATGCCACGCACGGTGTGAATCAACTTGTTGGGGAATTCATCGTCGATCTTCAGGCGCAAACGACGGATTGCCACTTCGATGACATTGGTGTCGCTGTCGAAATTCATGTCCCAGACCTGGGAAGCGATCAACGATTTGGGCAGGACTTCGCCTTGCCTGCGCAGGAGCATTTCCAGCAGGGCGAATTCCTTGGCCGTCAGATCGATGCGCTGACCGCTGCGCTCGACCCGCCGGCGGATCAGGTCCAGACGCAAGTCCGCCAGTTGCAGGCTGGTTTCCTGAGGTGTGGCGTTACCACGGCGCAACAGGCTGCGGACCCGGGCCAGCAGTTCGGAGAAGGCGAAAGGCTTGACCAGGTAATCGTCGGCGCCCAGTTCGAGGCCGTGGACCCTGTCCTCCACCGCGTCTCGCGCTGTCAGAAACAGTACCGGCGTGTCGAGGCCGGCGCCGCGCACCGCTTGCAGAATCTGCCAGCCATCGCGACCGGGCAGCATCACATCAAGAATCAACAGCGCGTAATCGCCGGTCAGCGCCAGTTGCTGGCCGGTGCTGCCGTCCGCCACCAGTTCAGTATTGAAACCGGCCTCGGTCAGGCCCTGGCGCAGGTAGTGGCCAGTTTTCGGTTGGTCTTCGACGATCAGCAGTTTCATGGGCGACTCGAGGTAAATGGAACGAACGCTTTATACCGTGGGCAGCGTGAATACAGGTCAACCTGACAAAGTTGTAATCTGGCTGTCAGGTTATGGGCAGTAGCAGCAGTTTAGAGTTTTCCACAGGCTGAACCTTATCTTGTTGGAGTACGACTATGTTTTTGCGCAAATCACTGATGCGCGTCGCGTGTTTGCTGGCGCTGAGCTCGCCGGCGTGGGCTGCCCCGGCGCATACCTACGACTTTGGCCAACCGGCCCCGGCGACCCAAGCGACTCGCAGCGTTGAATTCGTCATGGGCGACATGTCGTTCACGCCCAAGGCGATTGATATCAAGGCCGGTGAGACGGTTCGTTTTGTGTTGGTGAATAAAGGGCAGTTGTTGCACGAGTTCAACCTCGGTGACGCGGCAATGCACGCCAAACATCAGCAGGAAATGATGAAGATGCAGCAGAGCGGCATGCTGATGCCTACAGGCATGAAGGATATGGACCACGGCGCCATGGCCGGTATGGAGCATGGAATGAAGCACGACGACCCCAATAGCGTGCTCGTCGAGCCGGGCAAAACCGCCGAGCTGACCTGGACCTTCACCAAGGCCACCAACCTGGAATTTGCCTGCAATATCCCCGGTCATTACCAGGCTGGCATGGTCGGCAAGTTGACTGTCAGTCAGTAAGCACTCAAAGGCGGGAGCAAAGGCTGGTAGAATCCGCTGATTCTTCAGTCAGGTTTCCGCCATGCATCCCGCAGCCGAACACTCGCCGCTGGGCAAATCCAGCGAATACATCGCCACCTATACGCCGTCCTTGCTGTTCCCGATTCCGCGCACCGCGAAATGGGCCGAGCTGGGCCTGACGGCTGAAACCCTGCCGTACAAGGGCGTGGATTTCTGGAATTGCTTCGAGCTGTCGTGGCTGTTGCCGTCCGGCAAGCCAGTGGTGGCGATTGGCGAATTCAGTATCCCGGCGGATTCGCCGAATATCATCGAATCGAAGTCGTTCAAGCTGTACCTCAACTCCCTGAACCAGACTCCATTTGCCGACACTGCGAGCCTTGAAGCGACGTTGGCGAAAGACCTGTCGGCCGCTGCCGGTAAACCGGTCGGCGTGCGGATTCGCAGCCTGAAAGACGTCGAGGCCGAAGGCGTCGTGGCGTTGCCGGGTGTGTGCATTGATGATCTGGATATCAGCGTCAGCAATTATGAGCATCCGCGCCCGGAACTGCTGCGTTGCGATGAATCGCGCATCGTGGAGGAGAGCGTGCACAGTCATTTGCTTAAATCCAACTGCCCGGTCACCAGTCAGCCCGACTGGGGCAGCGTGGCGGTGGAATACCGTGGCGCGGCACTGGATCACGCGAGTTTGCTGGAATACATCGTGAGCTTCCGTCAGCACTCGGACTTTCATGAACAGTGCGTGGAGCGGATCTTTCTCGACCTGCAACGGTTGTTGAAACCGGAGAAATTGACGGTGTATGCGCGGTATGTGCGCCGAGGTGGGTTGGACATCAACCCGTATCGCAGTACTGAAGACGTGCAGTTGCCGAACCATCGGCTGGTCCGCCAGTAAGAAAAAAGCCCCGCTATCACTAGCGGGGCTTTTTTGTATCTGACGGGTTCAGATCCCCATGTTGGCCAAGGCTTGCACGATGTTGCGCAAGGTACCAGCAAGGGTCGGGTGTTCGATTTCGAAGCGTTCGACGGCCAGGTTCACATTGTCGGCGAGGCTGGAGTCCTGGGTTTTGGTTTCGAGCTCCAGTTCCAGTTCGATCTGTTGCATCAGCGCGTGCAGGTCTTCGCGCTCGGCTTCGGTCAGCGGTGGATTCTGTTCCAATTGCTCGCGCAGAGTATTGAGCTGTTGTTGCAGTTCGCGGGCAGGCATGGCGTTCTTCCTTTTATCGATAGGCACTGGCATAGACCGCAGCAGCATGCCAAAGGTCTATGGCTTGACCTTTAGATTAATCCACTCGCGCGCAACCTGCATGATCTCGATCAGGGCTTTTCGCCCTTGAGTCGGCGCAGGCTGATGTCGGCCAGGCAGGTGTCGAGTTCACCGAGGTGATCGATCACCGAATGCACACCCAGACCAAACAGTTCCATCGTTGCCTTGCCGCGTTTGAATTCCCGTTCCTGCTGAGTCAGCGCCTGCCATTCGTTGGGCGCCAGGCCGCAGAGTGAGCCGCAGGACGCCAGCCCAATCGTCCACAATCCGGCATTGAGCCCTGCTTGCAGCAATCGCGGTTCGCCGCTGACCAGCACGCAACCCTCCAGTCGTTCAACATTCAACGTCATCAAGGCTTGCCAGCAGGCGTGCGGTGCCGGCCATGGATTGTTTGTTTCGGATTGTTGCGAGGGTTTGATCCATGAAGGCAAGGCAGCGGCCAGGGAATGGCTGAGGGCAGGGGGGAGTTCATCGAGCCAGGCACAGGGAATCTGCTGATGCTGCAAGCTGCGCAGGCTATCCAGCGCACCGGGCGTGGCCTCGGCGTGCAGGGCAGAGGGGGCGCCATGTGCGCGTGTGCGGGCACCGAAATCCACCAGGCAACCACTGAGGCCGAACAGGACGGCGGTCAGGCTGGGCGCAATGTGGGGCAAGGTTTCGGCGTGCGGCATATCAACGTCCCTGAAATAGCCTCAAGGCTAGGCGGCGAAGGTGACAGTTGGGTGACACTGATGTGAATCCACACGAATGAACTGCAGGCTGCCTTGCACGGTGCTGCCTAAAGCGGCTTTTCCGTCTTATACTAGTCCGCTTAACGCTTGGGCCAAGGGCCCGTGCCAGTACAATCCAAGGAGTTTTTCTATGCGCTGGAGCAATCATCTAGCTCAGTTTTGTGTGTTTACCAGCGTTTTGCTGGTTCCGTTCGTTGCCCAGGCAGCCTCGGAAGACGACCCTTGGGAAAGCATCAACCGCCCGATCTACAAGTTCAACGATGTGCTCGACACCTATGCGCTGAAGCCTTTGGCCCAGGGCTATCAGTTCGTGACGCCGCAATTCCTTGAAGACGGCATCCACAACATGTTTCGCAACGTCGGTGAAGTCACCAACCTTGCCAACGATATCTTGCAGGCCAAACCGGCCGCCGCTGGCGTCGACACCGCACGCTTGATCTTCAACACCACCTTCGGCCTGCTGGGCTTCTTCGATGTGGGCACCAAGATGGGCCTGCAACGCAATGACGAAGACTTCGGCCAGACCCTCGGCTACTGGGGCGTAGGCAGCGGCCCATACGTGATGCTGCCGCTTCTGGGCCCTAGCACCCTGCGTGACGCGCCTTCCAAGTATGTCGACGGCTACACCGGCCCGTACCCGTACATCAACGACGTGCCTGTGCGTAACTCGATCTTTGGCCTGAACATCATCGACACCCGCGCCAGTCTGCTGTCGAGCGAAAAGCTGATCACCGGCGACAAGTACACCTTCATCCGCAATGCGTACTTGCAGAACCGCGAATTCAAAGTAAAAGACGGCAAGGTCGAAGACGATTTTTGATTTCGACCGGTAAAACGATGAAGGCGGCCAGTGGGCCGCCTTCTTTCGTTTGGCTTCCGGGACCGGTTTGGCTCATGGGTTTGAACCTTCCATTACGTTACGGTTTTGCCTGTTCTTATAACTCCCGGTGATTTGAAATCGAAAGACGTCAAGCGACCATCGGCGTGAGCTTGAAACGCCCCGCGGATGGGAGTACCGTCTGCGCCTTAGAAGGGCACCTCTGGTGTACCTGTGTGTAGGGCAAATGCTCGAAAACAGTGCAGTAGAGAGGCTAGAAAGCGAATCCAGTAGTGTGAGCCGGGACAAAGCCCCTGCCTGCTACGCCAACCTAATTCTGGCGCCGTTTGCCCACATGCCAAAAACCAGTGCCACGCTGCTGATAATCGATGATGACGAAGTAGTGCGCGCGAGCCTCGCCGCCTATTTGGAAGACAGTGGTTTCAGCGTCTTGCAGGCCAGCAATGGCCAGCAGGGTCTTCAGGTATTCGAGCAAGACAAGCCCGACTTGGTCATCTGCGATCTGCGCATGCCACAGATGGGCGGACTCGAACTCATTCGCCAGGTCACCGAGCTGTCGCCACAAACCCCGGTGATCGTGGTTTCGGGCGCCGGCGTGATGAACGACGCGGTCGAGGCCCTGCGCCTGGGCGCGGCGGACTACCTGATCAAGCCTCTCGAAGATCTGGCTGTGCTCGAGCACTCTGTGCGCCGGGCCTTGGATCGTGCGCGCCTGCTGCTGGAAAACCAGCGCTACCGCGAGAAGCTGGAAAAGGCCAACCGCGAGCTCGCCGCCAGCCTGAACCTGCTCCAGGAAGACCAGAACGCCGGTCGCCAGGTGCAGATGAACATGCTGCCAGTCAGCCCTTGGACCATCGACGAGTTCCAGTTTGCCCACCAGATCATCCCGTCGCTGTACCTGTCGGGTGATTTCGTCGACTACTTTCGGGTCGACGAGCGTCGGGTAGCCTTCTACCTGGCGGACGTTTCCGGTCATGGCGCCTCTTCAGCCTTCGTTACCGTGCTGCTGAAGTTCATGACCACGCGTTTGCTGTTCGAATCCAAGCGCAGCGGTACATTGCCGGAATTCAAGCCTTCAGAGGTCCTTGGTCATATCAACCGAGGCCTGATCAGTTGTAAGCTGGGCAAACACGTCACAATGGTCGGTGGAGTCATCGACGAGGAGACAGGTTTGTTGACCTATAGCATCGGCGGTCATTTGCCGTTGCCTGTGTTGTACACGCCAGACAGTGTTCGTTATCTGGAAGGGCGTGGTCTGCCGGTGGGCCTCTTCAATGAAGCCACTTACGAAGATCACGTACTGGAGCTGCCGCCGACGTTCAGCCTGACGCTGATGTCCGATGGCATTCTGGACCTTTTGCCAGAACCTACACTCAAAGAAAAAGAAGCGGCTTTGCCCCAACGGGTCAAGGCAGCGGGCGGCAGCCTGGATGGTCTGCGGCAGGTTTTTGGATTGGCCACGCTAGGGGAGATGCCGGATGATATCGCCCTGTTGGTGTTGAGCAGGAATCTTTAATGAGTACCGGTAGAATCCAGTTCGCCGAGCAGGATGGCACCTTCGTCCTGAAGTTCGTCGGTGAAGTTCGCCTGACCCTGTGTTCGGCGTTGGATGCGACTATTGAGCGGATCTTCACGGCGTTGAACTTCAACGCAATCGTGATCGACCTGACCGAAACCCGCAGCATCGACAGCACCACCCTTGGCCTTTTGGCCAAGCTGTCGATCCTGTCGCGGCAAAAGGTCGGCTTGCTGCCGACCGTCGTCACCACCCACGAAGACATCACCCGTCTGCTGCAGTCCATGGGCTTCGAGCAAGTGTTCAACATCGTTGACCGCCCGATCCCGTGCCCTGAGTGCCTGACCGACCTGCCAGACCAGGATCAGTCCGAAGAAGTGGTACGGATCAAAGTGCTTGAAGCGCACAAGATCCTCATGGGCCTCAACGACTCCAATCGTGAAGCGTTCCATGATCTGGTGAACGCCCTCGAGCGCCACTGATTCACTGCATACCTGTGGCGAGGGAGCTTGCTCCCGCTGGGTTGCGAAGCAGCCCCAAAATCGACATATAAAAAAGGGCGAACCCGGTAAGGTTCGCCCTTTTTGCGTTTGCTCTTACTGGATCAGAGCTTGGCTTGCAGCAATGCCTCAAGCTTTTCCTGGTCACGAGCAAACTGACGAATACCTTCAGCCAGTTTCTCGGTCGCCATCGCGTCCTCGTTGGACAACCAACGGAACTGCGCTTCATTCAAGCTCAAACGCGCTTCACCGGCATGACCCGGGGCCAATTTGCGCTCCAGCTTGCCAGTATCCGCCGCCAGCTTATCAATCAGATCCGGACTGATGGTCAGACGGTCGCAACCGGCCAGTTGCTCGATCTGATTCAGGTTGCGGAAGCTCGCACCCATGACCACAGTCTTGTAGTCATTGGCCTTGTAGTAGTTGTAGATGCGCGTCACCGACTGCACGCCCGGATCATCCGCGCCGGTGTAGTCGTTGCCGTTGGCCTTCTTGTACCAGTCGTAGATGCGGCCCACGAACGGCGAAATCAGGAACACCCCGGCGTCAGCACACGCCGCAGCCTGAGCGAACGAGAACAGCAGCGTCAGGTTGGTCTGAATGCCTTCTTTTTCGAGAATTTCGGCAGCGCGGATGCCTTCCCAGGTAGAAGCGATCTTGATCAGCACGCGGTCACGGCCAATGCCGGCCTTGTCGTACAGGTCGATCAGACGGTGCGCACGCTTCAATACGGCGTCAGTGTCGAACGACAGGCGCGCATCCACTTCGGTGGAAATACGGCCAGGGATCACTTTCAGAATTTCTTGCCCTACCGCAACGCCAAAACGGTCGCTGGCCAGGCCCACATCGCCCTTGCAGTCGCTGACGCAAGCGTTCAGCAACTCGGCATAACCGGGAATGGCCGCCGCTTTCAGCAGCAGGGAAGGGTTGGTGGTAGCGTCCACGGGTTTAACGCGAGCGATAGCTTCGAAGTCGCCGGTGTCGGCAACCACGGTGGTCATTTGTTTGAGTTGTTCCAGCTTGGAAGTCATGGGCGTGCTCTGTCCTATGGGTCTAATGACATTACCCGAGCGCTGACAGCCACTCAAGGGTGCGTGTACGTATCGAGGGCCCCAGCGGCAACAACGTGAAAACGGCTGTTTGAATGGCGGGGCGCGGTATCGGTAAATACGATGCCAAATTCGGGCGCAGGTTCAACCTGGGTGACAGTTAGCGCCCAGAAGGTCCACATTCATGACTTCAGTTCGCCAATACGTCTCGGAAAACGTCAGGGCGAATAGCGGCGATATGAAGGAGCGATCGTGCAGCCCCGGAAGGGGACCGACGTCCTTGTTCCCACTCCTGCAGAGTGCGTACGGAAACGCCCAGCAGCTCCGCAAACTTCGGTTGCGATAGACCGGTTTTGCTTCGGGCCTCTGCAGCCTCGGTTACTTCAACTTTGTGAACGTCGCCGTGTAGGCCGGCTTTGACTTCAAGAATCGACGCCAACAGTTCTTCGCCAATATTGCGTTTGGCATCCCGTTCCATCAGTTCTTTTTCAGTCAGGGGCATGATTCAGCTCCTTTGCGATTTTGCGCAGTATATGCGCGGGGATGTTCTCTGTGGCGCCTTTGCCGTAGATCAGCAATGTGACCAAGGCGCCGCTGGCAAGTTGCGCGATGTAGATAATTCTAACCGCGCCACTTTTACCGCGACCATCCATGCTCCAGCGCACTTTTCGGCATCCCTCTGAGCCGGGGATCACTGCGCCTGCGTCCGGATTGTTCGCCAGATAGGACATGAACGCACCACGTTCTTCTTCAGTCCAGTAATCCGGCCAGAGTTTTGTAAAAAGCTTGGATTCAATGATTGTCAGCATGGTTTCGATCATACGTCTTTGACGTAGTGGCTGACAATTGGAGGCTAATTGCCTTTTATTAGATCCGGCGACGGGTTCGGGCTCACAACTCTCGTCTTGGACCGCTTGGAGATAAGACCTTTGAGCGCATGAACCGAGCCCGTCTTGGCCAAAAATTCAACGCTGCCGTCTCGCAACGTTACAAATTCGACGTGATCACCTGCGGCCAACCCGAGCGAGGTGCGAACCTGCGCTGGAATGGTAATTCGTCCTTGCGTCGTTAGCCTCGCCGTTGCCATCAATGACACTCCATTAACGTAGCTAGGGATTTTCCGGTTACCGACCCTCCAACAACTCCGCCGCCTGATCCAGCAACACCAAAGGCTCTTTAGCCTTGTGAATATCCACCGACAACAACTGCCGAAATTTGCGCGCCCCCGGAAACCCGGTGCCCAGCCCCAGCACATGCCGAGTGATGTGGTGCATCGAGCCGCCCGCATCAATATGCGCCGCTATATAAGGCCGCAACTGCGCCAGCGCCTCGGCCCGGCTGATCACCGGCGCCGTGCTGCCGAACAGTTGCTGATCCACCTCGGCCATCACATAAGGATTGTGATACGCCTCACGACCCAACATCACACCGTCGAACGTCTGCAAATGCTCCTGACAGGCTTCCAGCGTCTTGATCCCGCCGTTGAGAATAATCTCCAGCTCCGGAAAATCCGTCTTCAGCCGCGCCGCCACGTCATAGCGCAGGGGCGGAATGTCGCGGTTCTCCTTCGGCGACAACCCCTCCAGAATCGCAATCCGCGCATGCACTGTAAAACTGGTGCACCCGGCATCCCGAACCGTGCCGACGAAATCACACAACTCCTCGTAACTGTCCCGCCCATTGATCCCGATCCGATGTTTCACAGTCACCGGAATCGACACCGCATCGCGCATCGCCTTCACACAATCCGCCACCAACTGCGGATGCCCCATCAGGCACGCACCGATCATATTGTTCTGCACCCGATCACTCGGGCAGCCGACATTCAGATTCACCTCGTCGTAACCGTGCTCCTGCGCCATGCGCGCGCACATCGCCAGGTCCAGCGGCACACTGCCGCCGAGTTGCAGCGCGAGCGGGTGCTCGGCTTCATTGTGACGCAGGAAGCGGTCGTGATCACCGTTGAGCAGCGCGCCGGTGGTGACCATCTCTGTGTAGAGGAGGGCGTGCTTGGAGAGTAGGCGTAGGAAAAAACGGCAATGCCTATCAGTCCAGTCCATCATCGGGGCGACGGAGAAGCGGCGGGAGAGCGGGGCGGGTGTGGCGGTGATTGGGGGCATTGGCGGTTCTGAGATGGGCGGGGCTGGGAGGTGGGGAGTTTATCAGGATTGGGGGGGCGGGGCTTAGGCGAGTCTTGCTGCGATGGTTCAGGAGATCTGAGCAATCGCATGGAGGAAATCGACTGGATAGCTACGAGTAAATAAGTCTGTCCCCTTTTTTCAGTCCCCTTTTTTCACTTTCGACTATAAGAGATTAGATGCTGATAGGTTTGATGTTTATGATGGTTGCAGGATTGGGTTTAACTTGGTTGTCCTGTCTATTCAGAAATTAATTCAAAAAAACTGGTTTGGTTTGAGTGTTACTGGAACTGTTGTCGGTTTAGAAAGGCTATGAGGGAGTAGTAGCTAAAGGGGGTGGATTTATTTTCTATGAGAAAAATAGATCTGTCCCCTTTGTCATTGCCTTTGTCATTGAGTTAAAAAACCAAGCCCAATTTCACGCCATATTCCTCCCTGGTTTGTTTGTCGAGGTCAGTCACTGCAAATTGACCATCTAGGTCATAATTGAAGCGTTTGTAGTATAGGGATGCTATGACCGGAATTGATCCTTGTTGATTAAATAGAAAACTCAGTTCGGCAAAAGGATTGTTGTTGTCTTTTAAATCCAGACTCTCGCTGTTGATACCGTGGACTTTTAGCTGCGAGTCACCATTTATGACCCTTCGAATTCCCGCTTCAAAACGCAGTGTTGCAGTGTTGAATCGATGATTGTAGCCCGCAGCGATTTTGGCGAAAGTAGTGCGGCTGGTGAGGTCGATGTCGTACTTGTTAGACTCCGGCTGAAATTGATTCCATTTGTATCCTCCGCCCAGCAATAGATCTATTGAGTTGTGCGCATTCAACTCAGTCCGCCAGCCAAGATCCAGGTCGGCCTGGCCATCCTTTACTCTCTGATTCTGTTTTTCAGAGTACTGCCCACTTATTTCTGCTTGATAGACAAAGCCGGTTTGAGCCGTCATTTTGTTGCCAAAGTAGAGAAATAACCCTCCTTCCGGAATGTGTTCGGTGTTCGTGCTTCTGTGCCCTGTGAATTCGAGAACGCTATAGCTTCCCAACAAGCCAAAGGCGAAAACTGGATCTGTAGGAGATGTAGCGCTAGAAAGTGTTGGGACGGTTCCCGCGAGAAGGGTGGTGACAACAGCAGTAAGATTGGTCCTTTTCATAAGAACTCCATCAGTACGCTTCTGGTCTAGGACAGACCGACACTTATGACGATAGCTGTTTTTTTTGTGTTGGATCGCTGTCACACCATGGTGAATCAGTGAATACATCAAGTCGTCCGTTTTTTAGGTGGTCCGCATGGCTGCTCCTGGCCGAGGGTGTGTAAAAACGTTTTTGAGCGCGACAGGTACTCAAAACCGGACTGGAAATCGCGCTTCTATGCGGAATCCACATCTGCTGACGTGCCGATTAATTTCAGATTTAACGTAGACGCGCACACTTCAATTTTGGCGAAGCGTTTTTACACACTCTGGGCCGATATCTGCCTTATGTAACGCGGTTAGCCACACGGGAAAGGGAACTCGGTGGTACAGAATTGGTACGAGGGGAGTAGAGATTCGCTGTAAGGCGCTATTTTAAAGGGCTTTGTCGTAAGTTGTTCCAATCCATCATCGGGGCGATGGAGAAGCGGTGGGAGAGAGAAATGGGCCAACGGGGCGTCCGAGGAGGGCGCCCCTTTGTGACGTCAGGACGGTTCAGCATCCATGCGTCGAGCGATGACGTCCAATACATCGCAGCCATCGCGCAAGGGTATGCAGCAAAGCATTGCGAAGTCGCTAAGTATCACTGAGTCCGTGGTGATGTCGCCGCGCATCGCGAGGTTTTCCAGGATCTGCGTTACCGCGCCAATTCGGTAGCGTGCGGTGCTGAGCAGTGAGTGCAGCGGTTGGGTGGTGTTTACATACAGCGAGGGAAGGTCGTCAGCGTTGCTGGTTAAAGCCATAAATTCTTTCATGTGAAGCTCCATTAATTTGAGAAAACTACAACTCAATCGTCGCCAAACGAATGGGTGGTAGCCGTACGCGGGTTGGCGAACCGGGCAATGGAGAAACCGGCAGACCCTAAGGTCTCCCGCGCACAGCCACCATAAAACAGGCAGCTAAGTGCGTTCTGAAACGCTCCGAAAATGCTCGAAGGATTCAGTTCAATTGCCATCGAGTCGCCAAACCCGACACGCCATTTTGGCGTTGGGCGGACTATAGACCTCGTGACAAAAGCACAGCAATGGACAAGTGTACGGACAATTCCCAGAGTCGTGTAGGACGTTGCTATTTCGACAGTTTGTCCGGGGAACACCCTTTTTTGCATCAGGAAACCGAAGTACCTGAACAATCGCTGTCACCCAACAAAGTTTCATAATTCCCGGCGGGCTTGCGGCATAGGATGACTCCCTAAGGTCACCGCGCTTCCAACCCACAGGGAACTGAAAAATGATCTCGAACCTCGTCAAAGTCGCTCTGATCACCGGTGCATTGCTATTGAGCGCCTGTTCGGGTGCAAGCACCCATAGCGAATTTTCGGAAGCCACCCTGCCGTCTGCCGGTTTTGGTCCGGGGCCTACCAACAACCCCAATAAGATGAATTTCCATGGCAGTGCGCTCGGCAACAGCTTCGGCGAGTACAGTTCGGGGCTGTTGCACGACGACTAAGGTTTGACGCAACGGCTCGTTATTTCTGCCGTTGCGTGTTCTCCGAGGGGCGACTGCTGCGCAGTCGGACGCAGGCTGCGCCAGCTGCTACATGGATCGAGTAAGTGGCGGTTATTTGGGTTCGGGTGTTGCGATCCATTGGCCCAAAACTTTTTGGTAGTTGCCTGTGACTTTGGCCAGGTGCAACCACTGATCGACGTACAACTTCCAGGTCATGTCGTCACGCGGTAGCAAGTAAGCCTTTTCGCCGTATTGCATGAATTGCTTCGGGTTCACCGCGCACAGACCGGGTTTGAGTTTCTGCTGATAGAGCGCTTCCGAAGCATCGGTGATCATCACGTCAGCCTTCTTGTCCAGTAGCTCCTGGAAGATGGTCACGTTGTCGTGAAGGCGCAATTGCGCCTTGGGCAGGAAGGCGTGAACAAAGGCTTCGTTGGTGCCGCCGGCCGGTTCGACCAGGCGAACCGAAGGCTGGTTGATTTGCTCGACGGTCTGGTACAGCGCCTGATCTTCGCAGCGCACCAGCGGGATTTTGCCGTCGACGTCCAGCGTGGTGCTGAAGAAGGCTTTTTTCTGGCGCTCCAGCGTAACGGAGATGCCGCCGACGCCGATGTCGCATTTGCCCGCGAGCATGTCCGGCATCAGGGTTTTCCAGGTGGTCTGCACCCACTCGACCTTGACGCCCAGGCTGTCGGCCAGCGAGCGGGCCATGGCGATGTCGATGCCCGAGTATTCGCCGTCCTCGGCTTTGACGGTATAGGGTTTGTAGTCGCCCGTTGTGCACACGCGCAGTTGGCCCTGTTGGATGACGCTGTCCAAGTGCGATGGCTCTGCCTGAGCGCCAAACGATAGAGCGAGCAGGCCACCGAGCATCATTGTGCTTTTCAGGTTGTTCATTGTTATCCGGCTTCCATGATGGAGTGGGGGCTGAGAGTACTGACTTTCTGCTGCCCCGCTCAACATCATCCTGGCTTTTCAACTCGGTCTCGATTCGCGAGCGCTATTGCCCCGCCATCTCCATTTCCGGACTCAACGTCCCCAACCAAGCCACCAACCCCACAATCAACACCGCTGCCGCCAATTCCACCACCACGCTGCGCCGCAACGTATTCGCTGCCACCCGATACTGACCCTCACGCAACGAGCGCTGCAAAAACGGCCCCAGGTGAAACCGGTTCAACGCGGCGAGCACCAGCATCCCGGCAAACAGCGCGATTTTGATGGACAGCAAAATCCCGTAGGTGCTGAGCAATACATCGTCGAGCGTTGGGCCCACGATGAACAGGTAGTTCACGACGCCCGTGACCGTGATGACGGCCACGATCACCGCGCCCACCCATTCAAATCGGCTGACGGCCCGAGCCAGCATTCTGATGCGTTCCTCGGTTTGCAGATCGTTGATCTTTGCCATCAAGGCAAGCGCGACCAGCGCACCGAACCAGGCTCCCGATGCCAGCAGATGCAAGATGTCAGTGATGAAATGCCAGTAACGACGGTCACCTTCATCCATCGCCCCATGACCGCTCCAGGCCAGGCTGGCCAAGGCGATAGCGCCGGCAAAAGAGGCGATCAGCAGGCTGAATCCGGGCGCTCGGTGATTGAGCATCACCGCCAGGCTGGCGATAACCAGTGCGACGATGCGCACGACCCAGGCCAACCCGACATCGGTCTCAAGCACCATCATCTCGATATGCGGGCGCAGCTCGGCAAAGTCCGTCTCACCGCTCATGGCGCTCGCCATCATCACCATGCTGGCGACAGAAAGCAGCACACCCAGCAATGCCGACCCCGTCAACATCGACCGAAACGGCAGCGCCACCCCTGACACCCGTTCCTGTTCTTTCAGGCTGTACAGCCCAAATAGAGCGAGCCCAAACAGCAGCATCAAATCCACATACAACCCAAAGCGCAGTGCAATGCTGACCGAGTCGCTCATCAATCACTTCACTTTGAACGTGACGTTGCCGGTGATCGGGTGAGTGTCCGAAGACACGGCGCGCCATTCGACTTTGTAGCTGCCGGCAGGCAGTGGCGAAAGCGGTGTGATGACCATGGTTTTCGGATCGCTACCACCGGCGACTTTGGCTTTCATGGGCATGGGGGAGTGCGCCATGCCGGGCATTTCGGTCATGACCAGTTTTGCGCCTGAGAACTGGGTCATGAGGCTTTCGGAAAAGTGCAGTTCGATTTTTCCGGGTGATGCGCCATCCGCGCCTTCGGCCGGGGTGGAGGACAGCAGTTTCGGGTGGGCTTGAGCGAGCGCGCTCATGAGCAGCCCAATGGCAACAGCGGTAGTTTTAATCATGTGCATGCAAGGCCTCTTGCCGCTTTAAGCGGCTGTTTTTTTGGTTGTTGAGTTAATGCGTTTAGAACCACATCCGAACGCCAAGAACGAGGCGTGCTTCGCTGCGATCCTCACCTTCATCGTTGGCGTAGTCGGCGGTTTTGCCGTAGGTGCGGTTCCAGGTCACGCCGATGTAAGGCGCGAATTCCCGGCGGATTTCATAGCGCAATCTAAGGCCGGCTTCGGTGTTGGATAACCCGGAACCGATGCCCCGTTGCGGATCGTTTTTGCCGTAGACGTTGAGCTCGGCGGTCGGCTGCAGGATGAGCCGGTTGGTCAGCAGGATGTCGTAGTCGCCTTCCAGTCGCGCGGCGGTTTGGCCGCCTTCGCCGATGAAAGCGGTGGCTTCGGTTTCGAAGTTGTACAGCGCCATGCCTTGCACGCCGAGCGCGGCCCAGGTTTGCGGGTCGCCGGGTTTGAAGTCCTGACGAACGCCGGTCACCACGTCCCACCACGGGGAGATCGCGTGGCCCCACAGGGCCTGGACTTCGGCGTCTTCGGTTTTGCCGTTGGTGCGTTCGCCTTCGGAGCGCAGCCACAGGCGATCAATGTCGCCGCCGATCCAGCCGGAGAGATCCCAGGCCAGGGTGCTGCCGTCGTCTGCGTCCTGCCATTCGAGTTTGTCGACGAGCAAATAATGGTTGAGCGCGGTGTCATGCACCTTGTGGCCGGACGGAGTGGCATACACGGCGGCGCGGTCGGCATCGGTCAGCGCCGGGATCGGCGTGCGGCTTTCAGTAGGCGCGGCGGGCTGCATCTGGCCGTCGTCCATGCTTTGCATTTGGCCAGGGTCCATACCCTGCATCTGGCTGTGATCCATGCCCTGCATTTGGCTGTGATCCATGTTCTGCATGTCGTTGGTGGCGGCCATCGCCGAAGAGAGAGTCAGGCTCGCGGTCACGAGTGCCAATGAGATTGGAGTGAGTCTGGTCATGGTTAGGCGCCTCATTCTTCCACCCGAACTTCACGGAACATGCCCATTTCCATGTGGTACAGGAGATGGCAGTGATAGGCCCAACGGCCGAGTGCATCGGCGGTCACCCGATAGCTGCGTCGGGAACCGGGCGGCATGTCGATGGTGTGTTTGCGCACCATGAAGTCGCCGTTCTCGTCTTCGAGGTCGCTCCACATGCCGTGCAGATGGATCGGGTGGGTCATCATCGTGTCGTTGACCAGCACCACCCGAACCCGCTCGCCATATTTGAGGCGCACAGGTTCGGCATCGGAGAACTTCACGCCGTTGAACGACCAGGCGAATTTCTCCATGTGGCCGGTGAGGTGCAGTTCAATGGTGCGGCCCGGCTCGCGGCCGTCCGGGTCTTCGAAGGTGCTGCGCAGGTCGGAATAGGTCAGGACGCGGCGGCCGTTGTTGCGCAGGCCCAGGCCGGGATCGTCGAGTTTGGGGGCGGTGGTCATGGCTTGCATGTCCACCAGCGGGTTGTCTTTTTCCGTCTCGGGATGGGACTGCATGCCGGGCATGGCCATGGCGCTGTGATCCATGCCCGCCATGCTGCCGTGGTCCATTCCGCCCATGCCCATGTCATCCATGGTCACCAGCGGTCGAGGGTCCAGCGGCGGTACCGGCGCGGATAAACCGGCTTTCGCTGCAAGCGTGCCGCGTGCAAAGCCAGTCCGATCCATCGATTGGGCGAAGAGGGTGTAAGCCGCTTCGGTCGGCTCGACAATCACATCGAAGGTCTCCGCCACCGCAATGCGAAACTCATCAACGCTCACCGGTTTGACGTGCAGCCCATCCGCAGCAACCACCGTCATTTTCAGCCCGGGAATGCGCACGTCGAAGTACGTCATGCCGGAGCCATTGATGAAGCGCAGGCGCAGCTTCTCACCCGGCCGGAACACGCCCGTCCAGTTCGCGTTCGGCGCCTGGCCGTTCATCAAGTAGGTGTACGTTGCGCCGCTGACGTCGGCCAGGTCGGTGGGGTTCATCTTCATTTCGGCCCACATCTTTCGATCGGCGACCGTGGAACCCCAACCTTTCTCGCTGACGTCGTGGATGAAATCACCCACGGTGCGCTTGTTGTAGTTGTAGTAATCGGACTGTTTTTTCAGTGTCTTCATCAGGCTGACCGGATCTTCATCGGTCCAGTCGGTCAGCATCACCACGTAATCGCGGTCGTACTGGAACGGCTCCGGCTCCTTGGCATCAATCACCAACGGCCCGTAAACGCCGGACTGCTCCTGAAAACCCGAATGGCTGTGGTACCAGTAAGTGCCGTTCTGCCGGACCTTGAACTGGTAGACGTACATGCCATCCGACTCGATGCCGTGAAAGCTCAGTCCCGGCACGCCGTCCATGTTGGCCGGCAGCAAGATGCCGTGCCAGTGAATGGAGGTGTCGGCGTTGAGTTTGTTCTTCACCCGCAGCGTCACCGTGTCGCCTTCGCGCCAGCGCAGCAGGGGCCCGGGAATGCCGCCGTTGATGGTCATTGCGGTGCGTGGGGTGCCGGTGATGTTGACCGGGGTTTCACCGATGAGCAGGTCGAAATCGGTGCCCGCCAGCACCTGAGGCTCGCCGGGACTGGTGACCGCCCAGACAGGCGTGCGCCATAACCCGAGGCCGCCAAGGAGCCCGCCCGCGGCGAGCCCCTTCACGAAGGTGCGTCTTGATGTGTTGGAATGCATGCCGTGTTCCCGGTCCGTCAGCGAGAGAGCTTGACGACGAGGCTAACGGGCGGTGCCTTTCAGCAGGCTGAGGCGCAGATTACAGTTTTGACAGTTTCAAACTGTGACTATTGGCGTGAATTGGGCGTTGACGCCGCGGCGACAGTGCCGCCACCGCAATTGATATACGAAGACGACTTCAACCAGCGTTGGTCCGGATAGTAAGAAAACAACAACTGCCCATCCTTCATCGAATCAATCAACTGATGCGCAATCGCCGGCCGCACAGCAGGACAACCCAGGCTTCTACCGATCCGGCCATTCGCTCGGGCAAGAACCGGGCTGACATAAGGCGCGCCGTGAATAACGATCGCCCGCTCATATGCGTTGTCGTTGAAACCCGGCTCCAGCCCTTCCATGCGCAAGGAATAACCGTTCTGGCCGACATAGCTCGACTGGGTGCGGTACAAACCGAGGCTGGTGGCAAAGCTTTCATTCTGGTTGGAGAACTTGACCGCCATGTTCTCGCCGCTGTTGCGACCATGAGCAACCAGTTCGTGGAACAGCAATTTACGTTTCTTCAGATCGAACACCCATAACCGTTGTTCGGTCGAAGGCAATGAGTAGTCGATGACAGCAAGTCTTTGGACAGGTGCTTGACCTTGGGCCAAGCTGCATTGGGTAGCGCGTACGGCCAGCCCGATGACTTTGGCGTTGGCGCCTGGTGCTGCTTTGAGCAGCGCGGCTTCAAGCGAATCGGCGTAGGCTGCCGGTACTGAAACTAACGTCAGCAGCAAGGCCGAGAATAGGAAACCAAAGCGGTCTAGTGCCATATGTAAGTCTCACATTAATGTTTCGAGTCTAGCAGTGCGCAGGATGCTAGCCGTTGAATACGGGGCGATTAAGGATTATCCATGGGGCAGTTAACAAGGTTATTCGTCATAAGCCGCATCTTTTTTATGGGCTTTCTGATCAGCGGCGCAGCAATTGCAGAAACTTCGCCGATTGAGACGGTATCTGCCGTCATCAGCAGAACTGGCGCAGCACCTGACGATTACGTCGCTCAAACGATTCAGGCGGCACTTGAGCCATTGGGTTCAGCGTTTCCCCCCTTGCTCACTTCCCGTGGTCATCGGCGGGTGGATCCGAGTCGCGTGGTCATGGATTTTTACATGCATCGCAGTTATCGCTCGGCCTGGGCGAACGACAGCGATGTCATCCAGTTATTGAAAAGCCTGAGCGAGATCCAGGCCGATGGGTTGGACCCTGCGGACTTTCATATCGATGAGTTGGCGAAGGCCAGAGCCTCGATGCAGGCCGCAGAACCGACAGTGGCGCAACGGGCGGCGTTCGATATCGCGGCCACCCGGACCTTTGTCACGGCGCTGCTGCAATTGCGGCGCGGCAAGGTTGACCCCTCGCGTCTGGACATCCATTGGAATTTCGACCCTGTCGGCGCCGATCCTCGTGGCGACATGAATAACTTGTTCGCCGCGCTCGATGCTCATGACGTTGCACGCGCTTTTGCCCAGGCGCCACCACAAGAGGCGGTTTACCGCAGCCTGCGCGTGGGCCTGGCACAACTGCGCAAGGTTCGGGATGCGGGCGGCTGGCCGAAGATTGCCGAAGGCCAATCGCTCAAGCCAGGCATGGACGACGCCGCGGTCGCGCAGTTGCGAGCACGTTTGGTGGCGGGTGGTTATCTGGCCCCCTCAAAGAAGCCTCGCACTGATTACGACGACAGCGTCGCGGCGGCGGTGAAAAAGTATCAAACCGAGCAATACCTGGGAGCGGATGGCGTGGCGGGGGCCGCGACACTGGCGGCGTTGAATGTGCCCGTGGAGGCACGGATAGATCAGGTCCGGGTGAACATGGAGCGTGCGCGTTGGTTGCTGTACAAACTTCAGGGCACTTTTGTCGTCGTTGATATTGCGGGTTACAAGGTGGCGCTCTATCGCGATGGTAAGGCGATATGGCGTTCCCGGGTTCAGGTCGGTAAGCCGTTCCGCAGTACGCCGGTGTTTCAATCCGAGATTACTTATGTAACGTTCAACCCCACTTGGACCGTGCCACCGACCATCCTTGTCAAAGACATGCTGCCCAAGATTCAACGAAATCCTGGCTACCTTGCCGCCAACCGTATAAGAGCCCTTGATCGAGAGGGGAATGTGCTCGATCCGTCGACCATCGACTGGGATAACGCGCGCGGTATCACGCTGCGACAGGATGCCGGGCCGGATAACTCGCTGGGGCAGGTGGTCATTCGGTTTCCCAATGAATATTCGATCTACCTCCACGACACGCCGCATCGCGAGTTGTTTGCGCAATCACGCCGTGCCACCAGTTCAGGCTGCATACGGGTGGAGAACCCGCTGCAGTTAGTAGAGCTACTGTTCAACGACCCGGTTCGTTGGAACAGTGCCGGGATACAGGCCCAGTTGGCTAACGGCAAGACCGAAAACATCAGGCTGCCCGTCAAGGTGCCGGTGCTGTTGGCTTACTGGACGGTGGACCTGAGTAACGATGGTCGAGTGATGTTTAAACCTGATGTCTACGGGTACGATTCCGCAGTACTACGGGGACTGAATCTGCCTTCGGAACTGCCCGTTCTGGATGTGCGACGAGCAGGAACTTCCGTTGTCGCGACGGGGCAAAACCGGCAATGGCCGTAAAGGAAGCGGGACTTGCTATCCATATGTAACGAGCTGCTCATCGATGCAAGCGCTCTGCGTCAACCTTTGCGCTCCGTCGCAGATTCAGGGGTTGGTGAAGCCAAAAGGTTGGCTCACCCGTTGAAAACTATCACAATACAAAATAGTCACCGATCATCGAAGTAAAGGGATAGGAAATTGAAGATGGATGTTGCGCAAAAAAAACCGTCACTCCACACAGGTATGCTTGATGTGCATGACCTCGATGAGTGCCGCAACATTCGAAAAGGTGCCGTGTTTATCATTGCCTCGGGGGCGTCCGCTAAAGATTTTCCGCTGGAAAAGTTTGCGGACGTTCCGATGATCACGATGAACGGCGCCATTTCCATGTTCTCCGGGACAGGCATCAAGCCGTTCTTTTATGCCTGTACGGATCAAGGCTTTTCCCGGGAGCAACCCAAACTGTTTTCAGAGGCGATGCGCATCAGTCCGCGGGTTGCACTGTGGCAAGAGCACATCTGGCATACGACGGTAGCGCCTGAGGGCGAACTGTATTTGCTTGGCCGAGCACCCAAGCTCTCCTGGACAGACCTGGTTTTCAGGGCCGATAAAGAACTCATCAGAAGTCGCAAACTCGGAACTGGCCGTAATAGAACCCTGGGTTTCAGCAAGAACCTTAAACGCGGTTTTTTTGATGCCCGTACGGTGGCCTATCTGGCGGTACAGATTGCCTATCACGTGGGGTTTACCAAAGTGTTTCTGGTCGGCGTCGACTTGAATCAGTCGGTAAGCCGTTTTTACGAAGGGGACGATAATACGTTAGCGTCACCATGCCTGCTCGATCAGCATTTTAATACGAGAATTCTGCCGTCGTTCGAGATCTTGTCGAAGTACGTCGTGAATGATGATTTTCAGGTCTACAACTTGTCTGACTCCTCAAGGATTCCGGGTGAACTCATTCCCCGAGTGACGCTGGATGAGATCGACAAGTTGATCTAAAGGTTGTTCGTGCATTATTGAAATGGGCGCCCGCGAGGCGCCCATTTTTTTTGTGGGCGCGTCGATCCTGGTGGTCTGTTTGGCAGGCTGCGCAACCAGCAGCAGACTCCACCGGTTCCAACATCAGCGATGATGCTGGACGATGAGTAAATGCGCCTGGGGGATGCAGAAAGTGCCCGGGCGCATTTGCACAGTGCGATGCGGCGGCTGGCCAAAGGACATTTGCCGCATACCCCCCCGTAGACTAAGCTCACAAAAAATAAGGGTTTTGGGGTGTTACCCATGCCTTACCCTTACAGGACGCGCTTTTGCCTATCCCTCTTCACGATCCGAACAACGCCACCGGCGTTACGTTGAAACGGTTACCTCTGCGCAAAGCAGCGGTACTGTTTATCGCGGTCGTGTGCCTGAGCCTGTGCGGTTTGCTCTACCTGCAACTGGAGCAGTCGCGCCGGCATGACCTGGCATTGGCGCAAGTGGCGTCATCAAACCTGACGCGGGCCATGGCGCAACAAGCCGAAGACACCTTCATGCAAGCCGATCTGGTACTGACCAGTCTGGTCGACTGGATTCAGGCTGACGGTTTCGGCGCGCCCCAAAAGGCGCGCTTGCAGAAAACGTTCGCCCGGCGGGTGCAGGCGCTGAATCAATTGCACGGGATATTTCTGTTCGACCAAAAGGGGCAATGGATTGTTAGTTCCTTCGAAAATCTGCCGCGCGGCCCGGGTGTGGCGGATCGCGAGTACTTCAAGTTCCACCAGCAGAACGCCTCGTCCCTGGCGCACATCGGGCCGGCGATTCGCAGTCGGGAAAATGGCGAGTGGATCATCCCGATATCCAAACGGGTGAACGACAAGAATGGCAATTTCGAGGGCGTCTTGTTGGCCGGTATCAAGATGGCGTACTTCGATCAGTTCTTCAAAAGCTTCAGCATTGATGACAACGGTTCGATGTTTTTGGGGTTGACCGACGGAACGCTGTTGGCGCGACGGCCGTTTGTGGAGTCGCTGATTGGCACATCACTGGCCAAGAGCGAGATCTTCGAGAAATTGCTGCCCAACGCGCCTTCCGGTAACGCGATGTTCCGCTCGCTGGTCGATGGTGTTGTGCGGTTGTATGGCTACCGTCAGCTCGACACTTATCCGCTGGTCGTGTCTGCCGCCTCGTCCAGGGATTCTATTCTCAAGGATTGGAACGACACGGCGTTTCGCTCCACGGTCATCGTTGCCCTGGTGGTGTTGGGCGTGGGGCTGTTCGGTTGGATGTTCCTTTATCAGGTGCGTGTCGGCGAACAGGTCGAGGCGGATTTGCGCAAGGCAAAGGAAGCGCTGAAGCTGATCGCGACCCACGACAGCCTGACCGGCCTGGCCAATCGCCGGCTGTTCGAGGGCGCGCTGGACATCGAGTTCGGCCGGGGCGCGCGGAAGTCGAGTTCGCTGAGCCTGATCATGCTCGATATCGATTACTTCAAACGCTACAACGACGCTTACGGCCACGTGGCGGGGGACCATTGCCTGGCTGAAGTGGCGCGGGCGGTGAAGGGGTGCTGCCATCGAAAAGCTGATTTGGCCGTGCGCTACGGCGGTGAGGAATTTGCGGTATTGCTGCCCGACACGGACATTCACGGTGCAATGGTGATTGCCGAGCAGATCCGCCGCAGTGTCATGGACAAGAACATCATCCACAGCGGTTCACCCTCGGGCTTCGTGACGGTCAGTCTGGGTTGTTATTCGTTTGTGCCGACGGGGCGGGACAGCATGGAAGTGTTCATCGAACGTGCGGATGCGGCGCTGTATCAAGCCAAGCATTCGGGGCGAAACCGCTCGGCGGTGCTGTCGATGGAGGGTGGTGTCGAGGCACTGCTGCGTTCGGATCGTTGAGGTGTCTCTGGATGTTGTTTCACCCGCGCAACACCCCGGCCAGCCGGCTGTCTGCCTGTCAGATCCTCTTCAATTGATCGTCTAGAGTTGCGGTAACTCTGCCAATCCCGGCAGGTCTCGCCACCGCACGGATGATCGTCAAAATGTTGATTACTCAAGCATTGACAGCCGTTGCTCTAACCGTTGCAGCCTGCGCCGTCTTTCCGCTCGCGAGCCAGGCTCAATCGAAAGTCACAGCCCAGGAAGCACACGCCATCGGTGTGGATGCCTACGTTTATTTTTACCCGCTGTTGACCATGGACATCACCCGCAAGCAATTCACCAACATCGAATCGGGCAAGGAGTTCGGTAAAGGTCCGATGAATACCTTTGTCAGCGTGCCGCAGTATCCACCTGCCGATTTCAAAGGGGTGGTGCGCTCGAATTTCGACACCTTGTATTCCATTGCCTGGCTGGATTTGACCAAAGAACCGCTGGTGATCGCAGCGCCCGATACAGCCGGGCGTTTTTATTTGCTGCCGATGCTCGACATGTGGACCGATGTCTTCGCCTCACCGGGCTGGCGCACCACGGGCACCGAAGCGGGGCAGTTTCTGGTGACACCGCCGGACTGGACCGGGACGGTGCCTGCCGGGCTGAACCATTTGCCGGCGCCTACGCCCTTTGTCTGGGTCATTGGCCGCACCAAGACCGACGGCGCTGCGGACTACGCGGCCGTGCACAAAATTCAGGCTGGCTATACCGTGACACCACTGTCCCGACTGGGTAAAAGCCCCGAGCCGGTCAGCGTGAACATTGACCCGGCCGTGGACATGAAGACCCCGCCCAAGATCCAGGTGGACTCAATGTCGGCGGCCGACTACTTCGCCTACGCCGCCGAATTGCTCAAAGTGCACCCTGCGCACATCACCGATCAACCGATCCTGGCGCAGATGAAGCGTATCGGTATCGAGCCCGGAAAATCCTTCAACATGGATGCGCTGGACGCTGAAATCAAAACAGCGCTTCAGACCGTGCCCGAGGACGCGCAGACGCTGATGACGTGGAAGGTTCCAACCCTCGCTCGCGTGGTCAACGGCTGGTCAATGAACACCGACACCATGGGCGTCTATGGTAACTACTACCTCAAGCGCGCGATCGTTGCGCAGATGGGGCTCGGCGCCAACTTGCCCGAGGATGCGATTTATCCGCTGAACATCGGCGATGTCGAAGGCAAGCCGCTCAATGGCGCGAACAAGTACGTGCTGCATTTCGACAAGGGTGAAACGCCGCCGGTAAACGCTTTCTGGTCGATCACCTTGTACGACCCTGAGGGTTTCCAGGTCGGCAATGCGCTCAATCGCTTTGCTGTCAGTAGCTGGATGCCGTTCAAGACGAACGCCGACGGTTCGCTGGACATCTACTTCCAGCACGAAAACCCCGGCAAGGACCTGGAAGCCAATTGGCTGCCAGCACCGAAGGGCGGGTTCAACCTGACCATGCGTTTGTATGGGCCCAAGCCCGAGGTTTTGAACGGCAAGTGGAACCCGCCACCGGTCAAGCCAGCCTAGTCCCACGCTTCAGGCCCAAAAGCAGCCGACGATCATCGGCTGCTTTTACGCGTCCAACTGCCCGTCCCGCCACCGGCACCGCCCGTTCCACCGCCCGCAGCACCCGTGCCACCCCCCGCGCCAGAGCCGCTGTTCCCGGCATTGCCACCATTTCCGCTACCCGACGAGCCCGATCCGCTATTGCCGCTGTTAGCGTTATGGTCGCTCGAGGGGTGGCCAGGATTGTTGTTGGGCACCATGGTTGAGCCGCTGGTTGATCCTGACCTGGTTCCGGTCACGTCTGCGCCATCGCCAGAGGCTGCAAAAATGCCGACGGACATGGCGGACAGCGCTCCAGCCAGTAACAGCGAAGTCATTTTGGTGGTCATCATGGTGCGTCTCCAGGATGAGTCGTTACCTGGCATTCTCGGTATCAAAAAGGTACGCGGGCGATCCATGTAATTACAGGGCAGCGGCCATCGATTGGCAATGGTTGTGTCAACGGTTCTTCAATTGCGGCAATGGCTTGCGTATTCCAGGCGCCAGGGCCCAGCATGGCTGCTATGTTCAATGAACGTTCGGCGAGTGCCCTGGTAAAAAGCATTGCGAGCGTCGCATCCCGATCAGGCAATCGATTGACAGGATCAAGTGCATGGATATGACCGCCGTTACCACCGTCGCCGCTCCCCGTCATACGCCGATAACCCGCAACCTGGTGTTGGTCGTCGGCCTGCTGTTTGTGCTGGGCGTGCTGATCGCCCTGTTGGCTTTGTTCAACATTGCCGAGCGGCTGGACGCCCAGGACCTGGCCAAGACCACGTTCTACACCCAGCGTGCGCTGGAAAACCGCATCACCGCCTCGAAAAGCTACGTCGCCAGTTATGCAAACTGGACGTCCGCCTACGACCATTTGAACGGCGAGGTCGATGTGCAATGGGCCTACGTCGAGCAGAACCTGGGCAAAACCTTGTTCAGCATCGATCACTACGATGGCGTCTTCGTGGTCGATCATCAGCAAACCAAATACGCATTGGTGCGCGGGGTTCAGGTGCAGGAGGCGGCGACCACTTATCTTTCGGCATCGATGGCGACGCTGATACAGGCAGTCCAGAGTCAGGAAAGCCTCATTGATCCCGTCAGCCAGTTCACGCTGTTCGAGGGCAAACCGGCATTGCTGACGGCCGCTGCGATCGTCCCCAATGACGAAAGGCCGGCGGTCGATCCCCAAAGCACCTCGGTGCTGGTGTTCGTCGACCAATTAAGCCCTGACAAGCTCAGCGCCTTGAGCGCCGATTACGGTTTGCATGATTTAAACCTGGCGCCTGATAACACCCTCTCGCCCGGCAGGCCAGCGGTGGCGCTGGCGGGCACCGGCTACAGCCTGGTTTCCCGACTTGAGCAACCGGGTCACCAGCTACTCTGGTCGCTGCTACCGCCATTGGGCGGCGCGCTGTTGGTGCTGGCGTTGTTAACGGCTTATTTCTTCCGGTATGTCTTGCGCACGTCCGGGCACGTCGATGCCAGCTACACCAGCCTCGATTTATCGAACCAGGCGCTAGAGGCCAGTGAAGAACGTTTTCGTGCCGTGGCTGAGGCCGCGTCCGACTGGATCTGGGAAATCGACGACAAGCATTGCATCTCTTATCTGTCAGGACGTTTCGCCACCGTCACCGGTTTTTCCGATCAGCAATGGATCGGACAGGACATCGAGCAACTGCTCAATTGCGATACGCTGTCCTTGTCGCTGTGGCTGCATAAGCTCAATGAAGAACAGCCCGTCAGCCATCTGCGCTGCTCCTATCGCGATCAGTCGGGGCAACAGCGTATTTGCCGGGTTTCGGCGCGGCCGATCCAACGCAAGGGCGCGGTGCTGGGCTATCGCGGAACGGCCAGCGACATCACCGATGAAGTCGCCGCCCATGCCCAGATCCAGCATCTGTCGTTGCACGATGCCCTGACGGGGCTGCCGAATCGCAACAAACTGGCGCGTTTCCTCGACGAGGCCCTGGCGCAGAAAGAACATTCGGCAGCGCTGGTGCTGTTGATGATCGATCTGGATAACTTCAAACCGATCAACGATTCCCTCGGTCACCCGGCTGGCGACGCCGTACTGCTGGAAGTGGCCACCCGATTGCGCGAGTGCACGCGGGACATCGATCTGGTCGCCCGGCTTGGTGGTGATGAGTTTGTGCTGGTGCTCAACGGCATGGACAGCCACACCGAAATCGACCGGTTCTGCGAGCGTTTGCTCGAGAGCCTGCAACAGCCGATTCATTACGAACATCACGCGCTGCACATTGGCGCGAGCATCGGTGTCGCCTTGAGTCGGCGTCAGGGTCACATTCCCAATGAGCTGATCCGGTGCGCCGACATTGCGCTGTACCAGGCTAAATCCAACGGCAAGAAGACCTGGTGCTACTTTGCGCCGCACATGAACGATCAAATCCAGCACCGCCGGCAGTTGGAAAACGACCTGCGCCGCGCGATCAAGAACAACGAGTTCGTGATGCATTACCAGCCGCGCTACAACATGAGCGGCAAGCAGGTGGTTTCGGTGGAAGCGTTGCTGCGCTGGCAGCATCCGGAGCAGGGGCTGCTGAGCCCCGACGAGTTTATCCCTTTGGCTGAGCGGACTGACCTGATCGTGCCTTTGGGGCGCTGGGTGTTGCGTGAAGCCTGTGAAACGGCCCTGACCTGGCCCGGTGCGTTGATGGTGTCGGTCAATTTGTCGCCTGTTCAATTTGCCCGCAGCGATGTGGTGGAGGACGTCAGGGAGGCATTGATCCAGAGCCGTTTGCCGGCCAGTCGTCTGGAGCTGGAAATCACCGAAAACGTGATGCTCATCGATGTAGATGGCGCGTTGGCGACCATGAATGCGCTCAAGGAACTGGGCGTGCGATTGAACATGGACGACTTCGGTACTGGCTATTCGTCCCTGGGTTACTTGCGCACATACCCGTTCGACGGGATCAAGATCGACAAGCGTTTCATCTCGTCCATGAGCGGCGGCGGCAATGACCGCGCCGTGGTGCAGGCGATCATCAACCTGGGCAAAGCCATGGGCCTGACCGTGACGGCAGAGGGCGTCGAGACCCTGGAGCAACTGGACTTCCTGGTCTCGGACCAATGCAATGAGGTACAGGGTTTCTACTTGAGTCGGCCTATGGAAAAGCAGGCGTTGCTGCCATTGCTCAAGGCGTCGCATGACGAGTTTCCAGTGTAGGGGCGAGCGTTGGAACATGAAGAACCTGAAAATCGCGACATTCAACGTCAACGGCATGCGCGCCCGACTGCCGAACTTGCTGGCCTGGCTTGAGCGCGAGCAACCAGACATTGCCTGTTTGCAAGAGCTCAAGTCGGTCGACAGTGCTTTCCCCGCCGCCGAGCTTGAGGCCGCTGGCTACGGCGCGATCTGGCAAGGTCAGTCTTCGTGGAACGGCGTGGCGATTCTGGCGCGGGATGCGCAGCCGCTGGAGAGTCGTCGGGGCCTCCCGGGTGATGACAGCGACACCCAGAGCCGGTATCTGGAGGCCGCCGTGCACGGGATTCTGGTGGGCTGCCTGTACCTGCCCAACGGCAACCCGCAGCCGGGGCCGAAGTTCGATTACAAGCTGGCGTGGTTCGAACGGCTGATCCACTACGCGCAGACGCTTCAGGCCAGTGAGCATCCCGTGGTGCTGGCCGGTGACTACAACGTGGTGCCCACCGACCTGGACATCTACAACCCGCGATCCTGGCTGAAGGACGCGTTGCTGCAACCTGAAAGCCGCGAGTGTTATCAGCGCCTGCTGGCCCAGGGCTGGACCGATTCCTTGCGCCATCTGTATCCGGAGGATCGGCTCTATACCTTCTGGGATTATTTCCGCCAGCACTGGCAAAAGAACTCAGGGCTGCGCATCGATCATCTGTTACTTAACCCGGCGCTGAGTCCTTATCTGCACGAGGCCGGAGTCGATGCCTGGGTTCGCAACGAGCCCCACGCGAGTGATCATGCACCGACGTGGATTCGATTGAGTTCGCGCAAACAGCGTTGATTTTCAGGTGTGTGGCGATTGGCTAAATCTATTGTCAGTCGAACCGCTTTTTCCTTTATACATGGCGCCCATCGGCGGAGAAATCCGGCCCCCTGCATAAGGACTGAGCAATGAGCGAGCCACACCTGAGCAATCTTGCGTTGTACCTGCAACGGCTGGGCTTCGACGCGCCTCCGGCGCCGACCCTGGAAACCCTGCGCCAGCTTCAACTGCGTCACACCGGCGCCTTCGCGTTCGAAAACCTCAGTACGTTGTCGGGCCAGCCGGTGCTCATCGACCTGCCGTCCATCGAGCAAAAGGTCCTGCACGATGGACGCGGTGGTTACTGCTACGAACTCAATAACCTGTTCCTGGCCTTGCTCCAGACGCTGGGCTTTGATGCTCGCGGTATCTCCGGCCGAGTGGTCATGGGCCAACCCGAAGGCGCGTGGACCGCCCGTACACACCGCTTGAGCGTGGTGACCCTGGACGGCGTGCGCTACATCACCGACGTCGGCTTCGGCGGCATGGTGCCCACCGCACCACTGATGCTCGATACCCCGGCTGAACAGCGCACACCTCACGAGCCCTATCGCATCGAGCAGCACCAGGATGGCTACACCCTGCGCGCCAACGTCGGCGGCGAATGGCGGGCGATGTACATTTTCGATTTGCAGCGCCAGGAAGACATCGATTACGCCGTCGGCAACTGGTACGTCTCGACCCACCCCGAATCGTCGTTCACCCGGCAGCTGATGGTGGCGCGCACCGGCGACGGGTGGCGCCGCACGCTGAACAACGGCAGTTTTGCGATTCATCGAATCGGCCGTGAGACTGAACGTCGGCAGGTTTCTGATGTGGATGAATTGATGGGTTTGTTGCGCAGCGAATTCGACATTCGGGTGCCGCGGGAGACGGCATTGCGCCGGGTTATTGAAGGGCTGATTCAACAACCCTGAGGCACATTTCGCCCCTGAACCTCAAAGCTGCAGGCCCTCCTGCACCACCGAAAGCAGAGTGTCTTCGGTCATGGCGATCGCATCCGGCTGTTGCCCGGATTGATCGATCGCTTGCAGCCACCACTGTGTCTCGCCGTGTTCGCTCACGGTTCGCAGCATCGAGAGTGCTTTCCCTTGGGTGCGGATCTCGACCCGCCCGGCACCGTCCTCAGTGAAACGAGCGACGGGGTCGAAGGTGATGCTGTGGTGGTTGCCTTCAATCAGTAACTGGTCGATGGCGTAGTCGTAGGTCGCCCCATCGGGATGGCGCTCGAAGACGTGCGTCGGCACTCGCCGGATGTTCAGCCCGGCCTCGCTGAGCGGCGCCAGCCGAGCTTCGATGAGGTGGTACAGCTCGTAAACCTGTGCAGGCCAGCTGTCTATCTGCTGATCGGCGCAGTGTGTCGTGTCGGCGCTGGAGTGCTGGGTCTGCTTCAGTTTCGCGGCGAGTTGGTCAGCCTTGCTCATGTCGATGTCCTATCGTGGTCTCAATGAGAGCGTACCTCTAACAAGGTAGTGCAGGTCTTGCCTTGCGTCATGTTGCCGGGAGGTTTTGGCTTCATAACAGGGAAGGTACAGCGCAAATATCAGGTGTGGAATGGCCATGTGTCCATCATCTGACTGATTAGTTGTATACAACTCTATAGACATTTGTCCTGAGTCTTGCATACAGTGTGCGCACAACAAAAACCAGGGAACCCCCCAAACCATGAAAACGCCCCATGTTTCACACCAACGGCCTGAGGACGAAAATCTCGGGATCGGCGCGAATATGGCTTACGGCCTGCAACACGTTCTGACCATGTACGGCGGCATCGTCGCGGTGCCTTTGATCATCGGCCAGGCGGCCGGGCTCTCGCCAGCGGACATCGGTTTGTTGATTGCTGCTTCATTGTTTGCAGGGGGGCTGGCGACATTGCTGCAAACCCTGGGTTTACCGTTTTTCGGCTGCCAATTGCCGCTGGTACAGGGCGTGTCGTTCTCTGGTGTCGCGACGATGGTGGCGATTGTCAGCAGTGGCGGGGAGGGCGGGTTTCAATCGATTCTCGGAGCGGTGATTGCCGCGTCGTTGATCGGCCTGCTGATCACGCCGGTGTTCTCACGAATCACCCGATTTTTCCCGCCGCTGGTCACGGGGATTGTGATCACCACCATCGGCCTGACGCTAATGCCAGTGGCCGCACGCTGGGCCATGGGCGGCAACAGCCATGCCCCGGACTTCGGCAGCATGGCGAACATCGGTCTGGCGGCAGTGACGCTGGTGCTGGTTCTGCTGTTGAGCAAGATTGGCAGCGCGACCATCTCGCGTTTGTCGATCCTGTTGGCGATGGTTATCGGCACAGTGATCGCGGTGTTCCTCGGCATGGCGGATTTCTCGTCCGTCACTCAAGGCCCGATGTTCGGCTTCCCGACGCCGTTCCACTTTGGCATGCCGACCTTCCACTTCGCCGCGATCCTGTCGATGTGCATCGTGGTCATGGTGACCCTGGTGGAAACCTCGGCTGACATCTTGGCTGTGGGTGAAATCATCGGCACCAAGGTTGACTCCAAACGCTTGGGCAACGGCCTGCGCGCCGACATGCTGTCGAGCATGATCGCGCCGATCTTCGGCTCCTTCACCCAAAGTGCCTTCGCCCAGAACGTCGGGCTGGTGGCGGTGACCGGCATCAAGAGCCGCTTCGTGGTGGCTACCGGCGGTTTGTTTCTGGTGATCCTCGGTTTGCTGCCGTTTATGGGCCGCGTCATCGCCGCTGTACCGACTTCGGTTCTCGGCGGCGCCGGTATCGTGCTGTTCGGCACCGTGGCGGCCAGCGGTATTCGTACGCTGTCCAAGGTCGACTACCGCAACAACGTCAACCTCATCATCGTCGCCACCTCCATCGGCTTCGGCATGATCCCCATCGCTGCACCGAACTTCTACGACCACTTCCCAAGCTGGTTCGCCACGATCTTCCACTCGGGCATCAGCTCTTCGGCGATCATGGCCATCGTGCTGAACCTGACCTTCAACCACCTCACTGCCGGTAACTCCGATCAGCAGTCGGTGTTCGCGGCGGGCACTGAACGCGTCCTGCGTTATCAGGATCTGGCAGCGTTGCGCGAAGGGGATTACTTCAGCGAAGGCAAACTGCGTGACTGCGACGGGAATGAGATTCCAGTGGTGGAGGCAGAGCATGGACAGGCAGAGCAAAGGGCGGTGCATGCGAAAAACAGCGAGCATGTCTGACTGCACTCAAGGGCGGATCGAGAGTCAGGTTGACACTCGCTCCAATCTTGATTGAAAATCGGACTTGAGGTCTGCAATTGCGCATCCTTGGGCTTGGCCTCCAGTATTGGCCCCCCATCTTGTTGGCAGCAGAGAAGCTGGCTCCCTCTGAAGTAGTGACGACTGGCATGCTGGTCGGATTCTGAACCCAAGGCCTTTCGTGGTCTGGAGCTAAAGAATCGCTGCGACTACTCCTCGAAATATTCAAAAGGCGTCCTTTGGGGCGCCTTTTTTATTGCCTGGAATCTGGTTTGGCAATGGTGCCGACCAAGGTGCCTTCAGCACGCCTCTTGGGATACCAGGTCACGACGTAGTAACCGAAACCACGACGCTCGTTCCTTGGCTCGAGAATGAGTGAACCGGTGGGGTTTTTGAGTACGGCGACTCTGTGATCTCCTCGCATTTCCTTGAATTCGCAGTAGATGGGAGCGCCAGGTACGACCATTTTGGCTATGTGAGTCGCGACATCGTCGATGGTGTGGCAGCCATACTTTGCCAAGTCGACTTTGTGGGCTTCCCAAACATGCCGGACGCCGAACCCTTTGTTGATTCCTTTGTGTATCCCGACCCTCAGGAAAATCTCGCCTCCCCGTAAATCGAACTTGGGCATGTTGGGGAGAGTGCCAAAGCTCAACGAGCCTGAAGGGTGAGGGACAAGGACGTTCTCCTTGAGTTTGAGTAACTCTGACACGCGAACAATCCAAGGCTATCGGTAGGCGAAAGGCGCTATTCATAACGTACAAAATGGCTGATTCACAGGCCGCATCTGGCCATCACCGAAGTCGTTGCTGGCGCTCTGGGCCAAGGTTTACGGGGGTAAAAGAAAAGTAGAAATCTTGGCTACAGAAAGTTAGGAGATTTCCTACTTTCAAGGGCGGGATGATTTGAAGGATTGCGTGTTTATGGCGGCCACAAAAAAGCCCCTGAACCTTTCGATTCAGGGGCTTTTCGATATTGCTGTCTGGCTCCACGACCTGGACTCGAACCAGGGACCCAGTGATTAACAGTCACTTGCTCTACCAACTGAGCTATCGCGGAATGGCGTGTATGTTACTGATTCAAAAAGAGAAGTCAAGCACCTGTTGGTGATTTGGCGGATTCATGGGGACGGACGGTGGTTTATCGACCGTGGGCGGTTACCAGAATCGCTTCAGAGGTCTACCATGGCCGCCCGGAAGTGGTTACACGCGCTGCCGGCCATTCGCCGAAAAGGTACGCGCCATGAATCACCCAACCACCACACCTCGCCGCAACGGGGTGTTCGCATGAGCATCGCTCAGATCAGCCTGCCCAAAGGCGTCGGCCCGCACGCCGAAAAACTGTTCGACGCAATCACTCAGGCCAGCACCGCTGACGAATTGAACCGTGCCGGTGGCAAGGCTGAAGGTTTTGTATTGGGCCTGGAAAGCGCCAAGGCCATCAAAAGCCAGGTCGCCGAATCGCTTTACGTCGCCTATGACGACGCTGCCAGCCAGCGCGCAACCGAACTGGCCTAACCGCCGAAGGTGACGGTGGCGAGCATCAGTTTGGCGTACAGCATCGTTGCGGCCAGTTGCACCAGCCACAAGGCCAGGCCACCGAGAAACACGCCGGCAGCGACTTGCATCACCAGGTTGTTACCGCGTTTGGCTGGGGTGCGAGGGACGAAGTGGTCCAGCTCATCGCGGTCAGCGCGTAGGTCATCGTTTTTCATATCGGCTCTCACCAGTTGATAGGTATGCAGTCTAGAGCGCCCGGTCGTCGGGTTGAGAATTTTCTGAGGCAATTAAAAAACGGGAGGCCCAAGGGCTTCCCGTTTTTTTACCACTCGACGACTCAGATCACCGCAACGATGGCCTTGGTCACAACGTCGATGTTGCTCTGGTTCAACGCGGCGACGCAGATGCGGCCGGTGTCCAGGGCGTAGATACCGAACTCGCTGCGCAGGCGGGTCACTTGCTCAACCGTCAGGCCGGAGTAGGAGAACATGCCGCGCTGACGACCGACGAAGCTGAAATCACGCTGTGGAGCTTGCTTCGCCAACTGCTCAACCATCTGGATGCGCATGCCGCGAATCCGCAGACGCATTTCAGCCAGTTCTTCTTCCCACTGAGCACGCAGTTCCGGGCTGTTCAGCACAGCGGCGACGATGCTTGCACCGTGGGTCGGCGGGTTGGAGTAGTTGGTGCGGATCACGCGTTTGACCTGCGACAGCACGCGCGCGCTTTCTTCTTTCGATTCGCTGACGATCGACAGTGCGCCAACGCGCTCGCCGTACAACGAGAAGGATTTGGAGAACGAGCTGGAGACGAAGAAGGTCAGGCCCGATTCAGCGAATAGACGCACGGCAGCGGCGTCTTCGTCGATGCCATCGCCAAAGCCCTGGTAGGCCATGTCGAGGAACGGTACGTGACCTTTGGCTTTCACCACGTCCAGAACGTTGTTCCAGTCCGCCGGGCTCAGGTCCACGCCGGTCGGGTTATGGCAGCAAGCGTGCAGGACAACGATGGAGCCGGACGGCAGGGCGTTCAAGTCTTCCAGCAAGCCAGCGCGGTTCACGTCGTGGGTTGCGGCGTCGTAGTAGCGATAGTTCTGTACCGGGAAACCGGCCGTTTCGAACAGCGCGCGGTGGTTTTCCCAGCTCGGGTCGCTGATTGCCACGACGGCGTTCGGCAGCAGTTGCTTGAGGAAGTCGGCACCGATTTTCAGTGCGCCAGTACCGCCAACGGCTTGGGTGGTGATGACGCGGCCAGCGGCGATCAGTGGCGAGTCATTGCCAAACAGCAATTTCTGCACGGCCTGGTCGTAGGCCGCAATGCCGTCGATTGGCAAGTAACCACGGGAAGCGTGTTGAGCGACGCGAATCGTCTCGGCTTCGACAACGGCGCGCAGGAGTGGAATTCGCCCCTCCTCGTTGCAGTAAACACCGACCCCCAGGTTGACCTTGTTGGTACGGGTATCGGCGTTGAATGCTTCGTTGAGGCCCAGGATTGGATCACGGGGTGCCATTTCGACAGCGGAGAACAGGCTCATTTTGCGGCGGCTCTGAATGGAAAGTGGAGGGACGTGTCGCGCTCCAGCCGAATGCACTAGAGCGGTGCACAAACGGGGAGCTAGTATAGAGGCCATCTGCGATTGATGGCGACAGACGATTCGGCTTTTACGGTAAGTTTTTCCGATTATTTCTCGACCGTTAGTCGATTGGCATCGTCAAAGGTTTTACCCGATGTAGGACGTTTGCCTTGAAAGCGAGGGCAATCGGCTCCACATTGAGCACAATCCAGTTTTTTCCTCGGGCGACATCGGTCGTTTGCGGTCTTTCCCGTTGCTGTCCGGTTCGCCCGGACAGGCGCGACTCCTGCTTCGAAAACCGAGAGGTATTTCATGTCTGAATTCCAGCTAGTCACCCGCTTCGAGCCCGCCGGCGATCAGCCGGAAGCCATCCGCCTGATGGTCGAGGGCATCGAAGCCGGGCTGGCGCACCAGACGTTGCTCGGTGTGACCGGCTCGGGCAAGACCTTCAGCATCGCCAACGTGATCGCCCAGATTCAGCGTCCGACCCTGGTGCTGGCGCCGAACAAGACCCTGGCCGCGCAGTTGTACGGTGAGTTCAAGGCGTTCTTCCCGAACAACGCCGTCGAATACTTCGTTTCGTACTACGACTACTACCAGCCCGAAGCCTACGTGCCGTCATCGGATACGTTCATCGAGAAAGATGCCTCGATCAACGACCACATCGAGCAAATGCGGCTGTCCGCGACCAAGGCGCTGCTGGAGCGCAAAGACGCGATCATCGTCACCACGGTGTCGTGCATCTACGGTCTGGGCAGTCCGGAAACCTATTTGAAAATGGTGCTGCACGTGGATCGCGGCGACAAGCTCGATCAGCGTGCGTTGCTGCGTCGCCTGGCAGACCTGCAATACACCCGCAACGACATGGAGTTCGCCCGCGCGACCTTCCGGGTCCGCGGCGATGTAATCGATATCCACCCGGCGGAATCCGATTTTGAAGCGATCCGCATCGAGCTGTTCGATGACGAAGTTGAAAGTCTGTCCGCCTTCGATCCGCTGACCGGCGAAGTGATCCGCAAGCTGCCGCGGTTCACGTTCTATCCGAAAAGCCACTACGTGACCCCGCGAGAAACCCTGCTGGGTGCCGTCGAAGGGATCAAGGTCGAGTTGCAGGAGCGCCTGGACTACCTGCGCTCCAACAATAAACTCGTTGAGGCCCAGCGCCTGGAGCAGCGCACCCGTTTTGACCTGGAGATGATCCTCGAACTGGGTTACTGCAACGGCATCGAAAACTACTCGCGCTACCTGTCGGGCCGTGAATCCGGCCAGGCGCCGCCCACTTTGTTTGACTACCTGCCGGCTGACGCCTTGCTGGTGATCGACGAATCCCACGTCAGCGTGCCGCAGGTCGGCGCCATGTATAAGGGCGACCGTTCGCGTAAAGAGACGCTGGTGGAATACGGTTTCCGTCTGCCATCCGCGCTGGATAACCGGCCGATGCGCTTCGACGAGTTCGAAAGCATCAGCCCGCAGACAATCTTTGTCTCGGCCACACCGGGCAATTACGAGGCGGAACACGCCGGTCGCGTGGTCGAGCAACTGGTCCGCCCAACTGGCCTTGTAGACCCGCAAATCGAAATCCGCCCGGCGTTGACTCAGGTCGACGATCTGCTCTCGGAAATCGGCAAGCGCGTGGCGCTGGAAGAGCGGGTGCTGGTCACCACGCTGACCAAGCGCATGTCCGAAGACTTGACCGATTACCTGGCCGACCACGGCGTGCGGGTGCGTTATCTGCACTCGGACATTGACACCGTTGAACGGGTGGAAATCATCCGCGATCTGCGTCTGGGCACCTTTGATGTGCTGGTGGGGATCAACCTGCTGCGTGAAGGCCTGGACATGCCGGAAGTCTCGCTGGTGGCGATCCTCGATGCAGACAAGGAAGGCTTCCTGCGTTCCGAGCGCTCGCTGATCCAGACCATCGGCCGGGCGGCGCGCAACCTCAATGGTCGGGCGATTCTCTACGCGGATCGCATCACCGGTTCCATGGAGCGGGCGATCGGCGAAACCGAGCGTCGTCGCGACAAGCAGATCGCCTTTAACCTGGCCAATGGCATCACCCCCAAAGGTGTGTTCAAGGACGTTGCCGACATCATGGAAGGCGCCACCGTGCCGGGTTCGCGCAGCAAGAAGCGCAAAGGCATGGCCAAGGCCGCCGAGGAAAACGCCAAGTACGAAGCCGAATTGCGCTCACCGGGCGAAGTCGCCAAGCGTATCAAGGCGCTGGAAGAGAAAATGTACCAACTCGCCCGTGACCTGGAGTTCGAAGCAGCGGCGCAGATGCGCGACGAGATCAGCAAGCTGCGGGAGCGGTTGATCACTGTTTGAGTTTGCGGTGCCTGGACGGGCCTCATCGCGGGCAAGTCGGATCGCCGCACCGCCGCTCCCACAAGGATTGAGGGTGTTCACATAATTTGTGTCCACCCACAAAGCCTGTGGGAGCGGGCTTGCCCGCGATTGGGGCGCCTCGGTCTCAATGTGCTTCCCCGGCCTTGAGCCCCGCGGGCAACGCCTTGGTCAGCAACACCGCCAGCATGCTGATCCCTAGCGCAATCCCGACAAAGTGAAACGCATCGTTGTAAGCCATGATCGAGGCCTGCTGATGTGCGATTTCACTCAGCTTGCCCAGCGCGGCCGTCTCACTGCCAAACCGATCCGTGAGCGACGCCATGCGCTCGGCCACCTGCGGGTTGGTCGGCACAATCGCTTCACGTAAATAATCAAAGTAAGTCTTGGTTCGCGCATCCAGCAGGGTGGCGAGGAGGGCGATGCCAATCGCGCCGCCCAGGTTGCGCAGGATGTTGAACAGACTCGACGCCGACCCCGCGTCCTGCGGCAAGATGTAGGCGGTAGCGATCAACGAGATGGTCACCATGATCAGCGGTTGGCCCAGCGCGCGGATGATCTGGATTTGATTGAACTGTGGCCCGGCGAAGTCCGGGTTCAACACCCCCGATGAGAAACTCGCCAATCCAAATAGTCCGAAACCCAACGTGCACAGCCATTTCGGCGAGACGTACTTCATCAGCTTCGGCACCAGCGGAATCAGAAACAGCTGCGGCACACCCATCCACATGATCACTTCGCCGATCTGAAGGGCGTTGTAGTTCTGGATCTGCGCCAGGTACAGCGGCAACAGGTAGATCGAGCCGTACAATCCGACACCCATCCCGACACTGGAAATACTCGATAAACCAAAGTTTCGATTGCGCAGGATGCCGAGGTTGATCAGCGGATTGGGCTTGGAAGTCTGCACGATCACAAAGGTGATCAGGCTGACTAGCGCAATGCTGCCCAGGGTCACGATCAGGCTCGATTCCAGCCAGTCCTTGCGATGGCCTTCTTCCAAAAACACCTGCAAACAACCGAGGCCGACGCCCAGCGTGAGAATGCCCAGGTAGTCGGTGCTTTTCAGCAATTCCCAATGGGCTTCTTTCTTCTCCAGGCCGTACATCAGACCGGCGATCATGATCAGGCCCGGTGGAATGTTGATGTAGAAGATGTATTCCCAGCCCCAGTTCTCGGTCAGCCAACCGCCGAGGGTCGGGCCGATGGAAGGGGCGAATGTCGCGGTCATGGCGAACATCGCCATGCCTTTGGCGCGGTGGTGTTCCGGGAGTTTGATCAGGGTGAGGGTGAACGCCAGCGGGATCAGCGCGCCGCCGGTGAAGCCCTGCAAGGCGCGGAAGATGATCATGCTTTCCAGGCTCCAGGCCATGGAGCAGAGCAGGGAAGCAGCAAGAAACCCGAGGGACACCCACACCGCGAGCCTGCGCGCCGAGAGCAACTGCACCAGCCACGCTGTCAGCGGGATCATGATGATTTCCGCCACCAGGTACGAGGTGGAAATCCACGAGCCTTCTTCCAGGGTGGCCGACAGCGCGCCCTGAATATCCTTGAGCGACGAGTTGGTGATCTGGATGTCGAGCACCGCCATGAAGGCGCCGAGCATCACGCTCATCACCGCGATCCAGTCCCGCCGAGTCGGTTCGCCGACCGGGCGGATCAGTTGATCACCGGCCATCGTCAGGCGTGTCTTTGATGTTCACTTTGGCGGTGACTGACATGCCCGGACGAATCTTGCCTTGCAGCGGATTGTTCGCGGCGAAGGTCAGTTTTACCGGAATCCGTTGTACGACTTTGGTGAAGTTGCCGGTGGCATTGTCCGGCGGCAACAGGCTGAACTGCGCACCCGAAGCGGCAAACAGGCTGTCGACTCGTGCTTCGATGGGCGTGTTGCTGTAGGCATCGAACGTCAGCTCGGCTGTTTGGCCGGGCTGCATGCGGCCGATCTGGGTTTCCTTGAAGTTGGCCTGAATCCAGATGTCCTGATCCGGGACGATCGACATCAGGTACGCGCCGGCCTGCACGTACTGGCCTTCGCGAGCCGCGCGCTGGCCGACCAGGCCGCTGATCGGCGCGTGGATTTCGCTGCGGGTCAGGTTCAGTTCGGCCTGGGCCAGATCGGTTTTGGCGTTGGCGATCATGGCGTCGAGGCGTTTGATCTCGGCGGCCAGGGAGTTGATTTGTTGGCGCTGACTTTGGGCGTCCGCCTGGGCCTTGGTCACTTGCGAGCGGGCGATGTGGTTGTCGGCGGAGAGGGTGGTCACCCGTTCTTCCGATACATAGCCGGGTTTGCGCAGGGTTTGAGCGCGAGACAAGTCGATCTGCGAGCGGCCGAGACTCGCCTGGCTGGACGCGACTTGCGCCTCGCTGGCGGCGATCAGGCTGGCTTGCTGAGTCAGTTTGCTTCGCGCTTGCAGTCGTTCGGCTTCACGGGTGGCGAGGGCGGCATTGGCGCGGTCGACGGCAAGGTGGAAGTCATCGCCTTCAAGCTTGATCAGCAACTGGCCTTTCTCGACGTGCTGGTTGTCCTGCACCAGCACCTGTTCGATGCGCGCGCCCAATTGGCTCGACACACGGGTGATCTCGCCCTGGACATAAGCGTTGTCGGTGCTTTCATAGAATCGCCCCTTGAAGAACCATTGGGCGAAAAAGCCCCCGGCAATCAGCAGGACGAGCAGCAGGAAAATAAACAGGCGACGCTTGAGTTGGGCAGGCATGGGCAGACTGTAGTCGAGAATTTGTAAGGAAAGTTATCAGTGCTCGAATCTGGCACACAGCGAATGATGGGTAAATGCCATCGGCTGATAATCGGCCATTCACCGAGTCTAGAGCCCGTTGTAGACGCAACCTTGGCTTAAATGCCCTGCTCACTGGAGCCGGGCGGGCAACGCCTGTTACCATTCGCCCTTTGTTTTATCTTCATTTCGAGACTTGCCATGACCACCGTCCGCACTCGCATCGCGCCATCGCCTACCGGGGATCCCCACGTAGGTACCGCTTACATCGCTTTGTTCAACTACTGCTTTGCCAAGCAGCACGGCGGTGAGTTCATCCTGCGGATCGAAGACACCGACCAATTGCGTTCGACCCGCGAGTCCGAACAACAGATTTTCGACGCCCTGCGCTGGTTGGGTATCGACTGGAGCGAAGGCCCGGACGTTGGTGGCCCGCACGGTCCTTACCGTCAGAGCGAGCGTGGCGACATCTATCAGAAGTACTGCCAGCAGTTGGTTGAAATGGGTCATGCCTTCCCGTGCTTCTGCACCGCTGAAGAGCTGGACCAGATGCGCGCCGAGCAAATGGCTCGCGGCGAAACCCCGCGTTACGACGGCCGTGCGCTGTTGCTGTCCAAGGAAGAAGTCGCGCGTCGCCTGGCCGCTGGCGAACCACACGTGATCCGCATGAAAGTGCCGAGCGAAGGCGTTTGCGTGGTGCCGGACATGCTGCGTGGTGACGTCGAGATCCCGTGGGATCGCATGGACATGCAAGTGCTGATGAAGACCGACGGCCTGCCGACGTACTTCCTGGCCAACGTCGTCGATGACCACCTGATGGGCATCACCCACGTTCTGCGCGGCGAAGAGTGGCTGCCATCGGCACCGAAACTGATCCTGCTGTACGAATACTTCGGCTGGGAACAACCGGAACTGTGCTACATGCCGCTGCTGCGTAACCCGGACAAGAGCAAGCTGTCCAAACGCAAGAACCCGACCTCGGTGACGTTCTACGAGCGCATGGGCTTCATGCCGGAAGCGATGCTCAACTATCTGGGTCGCATGGGCTGGTCGATGCCGGACGAGCGCGAGAAGTTCTCGTTGCAGGAAATGGTCGATAACTTCGACCTGAGCCGCGTCTCCCTCGGCGGGCCGATTTTCGACATCGAGAAGCTGTCGTGGCTCAACGGCCAATGGCTGCGCGACTTGCCGGTGGAAGAGTTCGCTTCGCGCCTGCAAACCTGGGCGCTGAACCCGGAATACATGATGAAGATCGCGCCACACGTGCAGGGTCGGGTTGAAACCTTCAGCCAGGTTGCACCGCTGGCCGGTTTCTTCTTTGCCGGTGGCGTGAACCCGGACGCCAAGCTGTTTGAATCGAAAAAGCTGTCGGGCGATCAGGTGCGTCAGTTGATGCAGTTGATCCTGTGGAAGCTGGAAAGCCTGCGTCAGTGGGAGAAGGACAGCATCACCGCAACGATTCAAGCGGTGGTCGAATCCCTGGAGCTGAAGCTGCGTGACGCCATGCCGCTGATGTTCGCTGCGATCACTGGCCAGGCCAGTTCGGTATCGGTGCTCGATGCGATGGAAATCCTTGGCCCGGACCTGACCCGTTTCCGTCTGCGCCAGGCGATCGACTTGCTCGGTGGCGTGTCGAAGAAAGAAAACAAGGAGTGGGAAAAACTGCTGGGCAATATTGCCTAAACGGCATTTGACTCTGTAGGAGCTGCCGAAGGCTGCGATCTTTTGATCTCGATCTTCGGCGCTTCCCCCGAATTTACGGGGGGAGGGCGGTAAGTGATTGTTATGTCGGCAAAAAACTTTGAAATATTTTAAAAATAAGTTTGACAGCTTTCCGATGCGCCATTAAGATTCGCCCCGTCCTCAGCGATGAGGGGCTATAGCTCAGCTGGGAGAGCGCTTGCATGGCATGCAAGAGGTCGACGGTTCGATCCCGTCTAGCTCCACCAATTTACACTTCAAGGTCTGGCCACACCGGCCTTGAAGCGATCAACACTCAGCGTTGATCTGTTGTATAGAAGGGTTTGCGTCCCCTTCGTCTAGTGGCCTAGGACACCGCCCTTTCACGGCGGTAACAGGGGTTCGAGTCCCCTAGGGGACGCCAGTTTTACAGAAGCGATGTTGCAAGATGTCGCTCCGCCGCGAGGCGAAAAATCCGGGGCTATAGCTCAGCTGGGAGAGCGCCTGCATGGCATGCAGGAGGTCAGCGGTTCGATCCCGCTTAGCTCCACCAATTTTACAGTTCAAGGTCTGGCCACACCGGCCTTGAATCGATCAGCTCTCAGCACTGATCAGTTGTATAGAAGGTTTTGCGTCCCCTTCGTCTAGTGGCCTAGGACACCGCCCTTTCACGGCGGTAACAGGGGTTCGAGTCCCCTAGGGGACGCCACGATTACCCGCTCTGCGGGATTTTATAAGGGTCATTCAATTATTGAATGGCCCTTTTGTTTGTCTGGCGTTTGGCCAAATCCCCTATTTCTTTCAAACTGTTCTTCAGACCAGCGGTCACATCCACGACTTGCGTAAAATTATTATGAGAATAATATTCTAGTCGTAATATTCGGAGGCAACGATGAACGATAAAAAAGCTCAAACCCGCGAACGCATCCTCAAGGCTGCCAGCGCAGCGCTGATTCAGCGCGGCCCGGCCGAACCGAGCGTGGGCGAAGTGATGGGCGCGGCCGGCCTGACCGTCGGCGGCTTCTATGCGCACTTCGAAAGCAAGGACGCGATGATGCTGGAAGCGTTCAAGCAACTGCTCAGCCACCGCCGTGGCTTGATCGCCGACATGGACGCCGAATTGACCGGCGAAGAACGTCGCGCGTTGGTCGCTGCGTTTTATCTGTCACGCAAACACCGTGATTCCTCTGATTCAGCGTGCCCGATTCCGGCTTCTGTCGGTGAGTTGGGGCGCCTGCCGGACGCGTTTCGCGTGGCACTGAATGAGCATGTGGAAATGATGGTCGCGCAATTGGCGGCCAGCCCGGAAGACACCGACAAAGCCTTGGCCGACATGGCCTTGATGGTTGGTGGTTTGGCTTTGGCTCGCGCGTTGGGGCCAGGAGAATTGTCCGATCGATTGCTGCGCGCCGCCAAGTCTGCGGTGCTGTGACCTAAAGGCGTTTGCCTGAGGAGTGAGAGCGATGAGCGCGTTAAAGTGGGTTCGTGGCGTTAATGGCACCTTGGGCTGGTTCGCACCGAAACTGGTCGCGAGCAAAATGCGACTGGCTTTTATGACGCCGCGGGAACTGCCGCCGCGTGATTGGGAATTGCCGCTGCTGGCGAAGTCCGAGCGAATTACTCTGCGTTTCGGCCTCTCTGCGCTGCGTTGGGGGCAAGGCCCCGCGGTGTTGCTGATGCACGGTTGGGAAGGCCGGCCGACTCAGTTTGCCAGTCTTATCACCGCGTTGGTCGATGCCGGTTACACCGTGGTTGCGCTGGACGGTCCGGCCCACGGTCGCTCGCCGGGCCGCGAAGCCAATGTGGTGCTGTTCGCCCGAGCCATGCTTGAAGCTGCTGCCGAGTTGCCGCCGCTGCAAGCCGTCATCGGCCACTCCATGGGCGGCGCCAGTGCCATGCTTGCCGTCCAGTTGGGTTTGCGTACCGAAACCCTGGTCACTATCGCGGCCCCGGCGCGAATTCTCGGCGTGTTGCGCGGTTTCGCCCGCTACGTGCGGCTGCCGCCGAAAGCCCGTTCGGCGTTCATTCGTCAGGTCGAAAGAGACGTCGGCATGCGCGCTGCGGCGCTGGATGTCGCGCACTATCAACTCGACATGCCCGGCCTGATCGTTCACGCCGAAGATGACTGCTACGTTCCTGTCAAGGAATCGCAACTGATCAACGAAGCCTGGTTCGACAGCCGTCTGCTGCGCCTCAAAGAAGGCGGCCATCAGCGGGTGTTGGCAGATCCTCGGGTGATTGATGGCGTTCTCTCGTTGCTCGCCGGTCGCAGTCTGCAATCGCGCCAATCGGCCTGAGCATCCGTTACACTGCCCCGGTGAAAATTTTCTGACCGGGAGTGGGGCATGGGCTGGGATCGGGCAACGCCATTTATCATTGATCTGGAAGTCGGCGCAGAGGACATCGATGGGTTGGGTCACGCGAACAACGCGGTGTACGTGACCTGGCTCGAACGCTGTGCCTGGCGCCACTCCCAGCGCCTTGGCCTGGACCTGGTCGAGTATCGTCGGCTGGATCGGGCGATGGCGGTGGTGCGGCACGAGATCGATTACCTGGCGGCTGCCTATGAAGGCGATGAGTTGCAGTTGGCGACCTGGATCGTCGATTGGGACCAGCGCCTGAAAATGACCCGACACTTCCAGTTGAAGCGCCCCAGCGACAACACCACGTTGCTGCGGGCCCAAACCACCTTTGTCTGCATCGAACTGTCGACCGGCAAGCCCAAGCGCATGCCAGCGGAATTCATCGAGGGCTACGGCCCGGCCCTGGAAGTTCTTGTCTGACACAATCTTGTGGCGAGGGAGCTTGCTCCCGCTGGAGCGCGAAGCGGTCCCCTGCAATAGAGAGTGCTGCGCACTCTAACGGGAGCAAGCTCCCTCGCCACAGAGGTATGCGCAAGTCTTTCGCCTGAGAATCCAGTAAACTGCCGCACGTTTTTCGTTGAGTGTGTTTTTCATGCAAATTGCTTTGGCGCCCATGGAGGGGTTGGTCGACAACATCCTGCGGGACGTGCTGACCCGTGTGGGCGGTATCGATTGGTGCGTGACCGAGTTCATTCGGATCAACGATCAACTGCTCACGCCTGCCTATTACCACAAGTTCGGCCCGGAACTGTTGAACGGCGCCCGCACCGCATCCGGCGTGCCGCTGCGGGTACAGCTGCTCGGTTCCGATCCGGTATGCCTGGCGGAAAACGCCGCGCTGGCCTGCGAACTGGGTTCCGAGGTCATCGACCTGAACTTCGGTTGCCCGGCCAAGACTGTGAACAAGTCCCGTGGCGGTGCGGTGCTGCTCAAGGAGCCTGAGCTGCTGAACCAGATCGTCGAACATGTCCGTCGTGCCGTTCCGGCGCACATTCCAGTGACCGCCAAGATGCGCCTCGGTTTCGACAGCCCGGACGGTGCGCTGGTGTGTGCCACGGCCCTGGCCGAAGGTGGCGCGGCGCACATCGTGGTTCATGCGCGGACCAAAACTGACGGCTACAAGCCGCCAGCCCATTGGGAATGGATCCCCCGGGTGCAGGATGTGGTCAAGGTTCCGGTGTTCGCCAATGGCGATATCTGGAGCGTCGAAGACTGGCGTCGTTGCCGCGAAATCAGCGGCGTCGAGGACATCATGCTCGGCCGCGGGCTGGTTTCGCGCCCGGACCTGGCACGGCAAATCGCGATGGCGCGAGCCGGTGAGGATGTCGTCGAGATGACCTGGGCCGAGCTGCTGCCATTGATTCAGGACTTCTGGCTACAAGCCAAGGCGCAAATGACGCCACGCCAATCGCCGGGTCGCTTGAAGCAGTGGCTGGCAATGCTGACCCGCAACTACCCTGAAGCGGTCGAGCTGTTCACCGTGCTGCGTCGCGAGACCGAACTGGATCAGGTCTCGCGTTTACTGGGTCTTCAGGTGTCCGAGGCAGCTTAAAAAAAATCTGTAAATAATCTCTTGAAAAGCAATCAGCGGTCCTTATTTAAGGATTACGCGATGCCGAATTCGGGTCGCGGAGACAAAAAAACTTGCTGATATGTTTTCAGGAGATTTGAATCATGAGCACTGCATTTTCGATGGCACCACTGTTCCGTTCCTCGGTAGGTTTCGATCGTTTCAATGACCTGTTCGAAACCGCCCTGCGCAACGAGCCAGGCAGCACCTACCCACCCTACAACGTGGAAAAACACGGCGACGACCAATACCGCATCGTCGTAGCCGCCGCCGGCTTCCAGGAAGAAGACCTGGAGCTGCAAGTGGAAAAAGGTGTGCTGACCATCAGTGGCGGCGGCAAGCGTGACGCGACCGAAGCCGTCACTTATCTGTACCAAGGCATCGCACAGCGTGCTTTCAAACTGTCCTTCCGTCTGGCGGACCATATCGAAATCAAGGCCGCCGGCCTGAGCAACGGTTTGTTGAGCATCGACCTGTTGCGGGTAATTCCGGAAGAGGCGAAAGCCAAACGCATCCCGATCAACGGGACGCAAAAGCCAGCGCTGCAGCACTAAGGCAGAGCAATGAAAAGGGCGCCACTGGCGCCCTTTTTTGTACCCGTCACTTGAGCAATTTCAGAAAATCCTCCACCGGCAGCGGCGGGCTGTGCAAATACCCCTGATAAAAATGGCAGCCCAGCCCCTGCAAGAATTCCAGCTGCTCCGGCGTCTCTACCCCTTCGGCAATCACTTTCAATTCCAGGCTGCGGGCCATGGCAACGATGGCGCGGATGATCTCGGCGTCGTTGGGGTCGGTGGTGGCGTCGCGGATGAACGATTGGTCGATTTTCAGAGTGTCGACCGGCAGGCGCTTGAGGTAGGTCAGCGAGGAATAACCGGTGCCGAAATCGTCCATGGCGAAACTCACGCCGAGTTTTTTCAGGCTGCGCATTTTGTTGATGGTGTCTTCCAGGTTCTGGATCACGATGCCTTCGGTGATTTCCAGTTTCAGCAGCGAGCAGGGCAGACCGTGGCTGAGGAGGCTGTGTTCGATGCGTTCGACAAAGTCATTCTGACGAAATTGCCGTGGGCTGATGTTGACGCACAGGCTGAAATCGAGCGGGTCTATCAGGCCCGTGGCGATCAGTTGTTTGAAGGCGCTGCAGGCTTCGTCGACGATCCAGGTACCCACTTCCAGAATCAGCCCGCTGTCCTCCAGCACCTTGATGAACTCGGTGGGCGATTGCGCGCCGAGGTCCGGGTGGTTCCAGCGCACCAGCGCCTCGGCGCCGACGATGCGGTCGTTCCGGGCGTCCACCTGAGGCTGGTAGTGCACGCGGAACTCACCCCGGGAAAGGGCCAGGCGCAGGTCGGTTTCCATGCGCAGGCGTTCGCTCGCCGCCTTCTGCATGGTGTTGTGGTACATCTGCGCGGTGTTGCGGCCCGAATCCTTGGCCCGGTAGAGGGCGATGTCGGCGCGTTTGAGCAGGTCGGTCGGGGTCGAACCGTGATCGGGAATCAGCGCGATGCCGATGCTCGGGGTCACTTGCAGGCGTTGTCCGTCGAGGAACATCGGCTCCGACAGGAGTTCACGCAAGGTGTCCGCCAGTTGCAGGACTTGCTCGCTGACCTCGTTGCGCGAGCCTTCGAGCCCGCTGAGCAGCACCACGAATTCGTCACCGCCCAAACGCGCGACGGTGTCTTCCATGCGCACGCTGGCTTCGAGGCGCGCGGTGATGATTTTCAGCACGGTATCGCCCACCGGATGACCGAGCGAATCATTGATGTGCTTGAAGTGATCAAGGTCGAGAAACATCAGGGCGCCGCGCAGGTTGTGGCGCTTGAGCAGGGCGATCTGCTGACTCAGGCGATCCATCAGCAGGGCGCGGTTGGGCAGGTTGGTCAACGGGTCGTGGTAGGCCAGGTGACGGATCTGCGCTTCGGCGTTTTTCAGCAGGCTGACGTCCCGCGCGGTCAGCAGCAGGCAGGCGGTTTCGTTGAGGGTGATCGGTTCTACCGAGACTTCGACGGTCAGCAACTCGCCGCGTTTATTGCGCCCGAGCATTTCCTGGTGATGCACCCGGCCCTTGATCTGGAGTTCGGCGAGCAGCGCCGAACGTTGTTTTTCCTCGGCCCAGATGCCGACCTGATACACCGTACGACCCACCACTTCATCGGCGCGGTAGCCGGTCAGGCGGCAGAAGCCATCGTTAACCTCCAGGTAACGGCCGGTGTCGCGCTCGGTGATGGTGATGGCGTCGGGGCTGGAGTGGAAGGCCTTGGCGAACTTCTCTTCGCTGGCCTTGAGCGCGGCTTCCGAGCGTTGCTGCTGAGTGATATCGCGCAAGTTGGTGACGATGCACGGCTGGTCGCCGACGCTGATCTGGCGGCTGGAAATCACGCAGGTCAGGGCTTGCCCGTCTTTGTGCTGAACGAGGATCGCCACGTTGTTCAGGCCCTGTTCGCGGATGACCTGCTCGATGCGTCGCAGGCTTTGCGCCGAAGCGTCCCATAGGCCGATTTCGTCGGCGCTGCGGCCAATCACGTCGGCGGCGCTCCAGCCGAAGGTCTGGGTGAAGCTGGAGTTGATTTCGATAAATTGGCCGGTGTCCTGACGGGTCACGCAAATCGGGTCCGGGCTGACCTGGAACAGGGTGGCGAACTTCTCTTCGGACGCCACCAGCAGTTGCTCCCGCTCCACCTGATCGGTGATGTCGAGCAGCGTACCGGCCATGCGCAGCGGGGCACCGTTTTCATCGCGATAGAGCCGGGCGCGGCTTTCCAGGTAGCGCGAGCTACCGTCCGGCAGTTGCACGCGGTAGGTCAGTTGATAATTGCCGGCAGGGCCTTCTCGCAGGCTGCGATAGGCATCGCGCATGGTGTCGCGCTCTTCGCCGGGCACGCCTTCGAAAAAATCGTCGAAGGATTCATGGAAAGGTATGGGGTCCAGCCCGTGGAGCTGGGCGGCGCGTGCCGAGCCGTACAGCATGCCACTGGGAATGTGCCAGTCCCAAGTGCCTAGTTGCGCTGAATCCAGCGCCAGGTCGAGACGCTCCTGGCTGTCTTTCAGGGCATGTTCGGCGGCTTTGCGTTCGGTGGTGTCAAGGAACGTACTCAGCAGATAAGGCTGGCCTTCGAGTTCGACCTTTTGCGCGCTGAGGATGCCGTCGTGGATCTGGCCGTTGCTGGCACGAAATTGCACCTCCATGCTGACCAGTTCGCCCTTGGCCTTGGTGGCTTTGACGAGTTGCGCCCGTTGCTCCGGATGCACCCAGAGGCCCAGTTCCAGGGTGGTGCGACCAATAGCGTTCTGCACTGGCCAGCCAAACAGGCTTTCGAAATACTGGTTGGCTTCGCTGATCAGGCCGTCTTCCTGGCGTGTCAGCAACACCATGTTCGGACACAGGTGGAACAGCGTGGCGAAGCGTTTTTCCGAACTGCTCAACGCCTGTTCGCGCTGGCGCTGGTGGGTGATTTCACGGATGACGCCAATCATGCGTGGTCGACCGTGTTTGTCCGGCAGCAGGCTGCCGTTGATCTCCAGCCAGTGCAGGCTGCCGTCGGGCCAGCGGATGCGGTGGTGCATCGCCTGTTCCAGCGGGGCGCCGGCGATCACCGCATCGAAGGCGCGAATGGTTTTCGCCCGATCCTCTGGCGGCAGCAAGTCGAGGTATTCCAGATCCGCCGGCAGCGGTTGCCGCGGATCGAAGCCGAACAGCGCCTGGGTACCCCGCGACCAGCTGATCTGCCCACGTTCGATGTCCCAATACCAGGCGCCCAAACGTGCACCGTTGAGGGCTGCAAGCAATTGTGGGGCGCTTTCCCAGCTCTGCTCCGACCGTTTCGGGTCAAGCGCCTGTATACGCGGCATCGTCGGAATACGGTCAACAGATTTCGGCATTGGCAAGCCTTGGCTGAGTAGGGTGTCAGGTACAGTGACTCGATGCTCTATAGAAGTAGCACAGCTTAGCCGAGAGTCCCTGGCAGATCGATTTGTGCATCCAGCAAGGCCATGAAGGCCCGTGCCGCATTCGACAGCGTCCTTTCTGTGTGCAGGATATAGCCTAGCTGGCGAGTGAGTTGTATGCCTGGTAAAGGTATTCGCGCAACCTGATCATCCAGCATGGTGCGCGGCAACACGCTCCAGGCCAGGCCGATCGAGACCATCATCTTGATGGTTTCCAGATAATTCGTGCTCATGGCGATGTTCGGCGTCAGGCCTTGAGCTTCGAACAGGCGCCGGACGATGTGGTGAGTGAAGGTGTTGCCACCGGGGAAAACCGCCGGGTGCAGGGCAATGTCCGCCAGGCTGACCGGGCCGTGGCTGATCAGCGAGTGCTCCGGGGCGACCACGAAGTCCAGCGGGTCGTCCCACACCGGGGTGGCCTTGACCAGTGCGTGGGGCTCCGGCGCCAGGGTGATGACCGCCAGTTCGGCGCGGCCATGGAGGATTTCTTCGTAGGCCACTTCCGAATCGAGGAACTGAATATCCAGCGCCACTTGCGGGTAACGTCGGGTGAACTCCCTTAATAAGGGGGGCAAGCGGTGCAGGCCGATGTGGTGACTGGTGGCCAGGGTCAGGCGGCCGGTCACCTCGCCGGTCAGGTTGGTCAGGGCGCGGCGGGTGTCATCCAGCACGTTCAGAATCTGATAGGCCCGCGGCAGCAAGGCGCGTCCGGCTTCGGTCAGGCTCACTTCACGGCCCAGGCGATCGAACAGGCGCACCTTCAATTGCTGCTCAAGCCCTGCAATGCGCTTGCTGATGGCCGGTTGCGTCAGGTGCAGCCGTTCGCCAGCGCCGGAGAAGCTGCCGGTCTCGGCAATCGCGATAAAAGCATTGAGGTTGGCGAGGTCCATTGCAGTATTCCAGTTGGTTATCCAAAGCATAAAAAATATGAATTTGAGTTATTTAATGTAACCCCCTAGGATCGACCTCACAAGCCAAGGGGTTATTGAATTGTTCAAAGCCCAGGGCATAGAAATACGCTGATGAGGACCGTCTGATGGCCGGCAAAACGCTTTACGACAAGCTTTGGGATTCCCATGAAGTGAAACGGCGCGACGATGGGTCGTCGCTGATCTATATCGACCGCCACATCATCCATGAAGTGACTTCGCCCCAAGCTTTCGAAGGCCTGCGACTGGCCGGGCGCAAGCCTTGGCGCGTCGACTCGATCATCGCCACCCCGGACCACAACGTACCGACCACGCCTGATCGCAAGGGCGGCATCGAAGCCATTACCGACCAGGTCTCGCGTTTGCAGGTTCAGACCCTCGATGACTACTGCGACGAATATGGCATCACTGAATTCAAAATGAATGACGTGCGTCAGGGCATCGTTCACGTGATCGGTCCGGAGCAGGGCGCCACCTTGCCGGGCATGACCGTGGTCTGCGGCGACTCGCACACCTCGACTCACGGCGCGTTTGGCGCATTGGCCCACGGCATCGGGACTTCCGAGGTCGAGCACGTGTTCGCCACGCAGTGCCTGGTCGCCAAGAAAATGAAAAACATGCTGGTGTCGGTCGAAGGCAAATTGCCGTTCGGCGTGACCGCCAAGGACATCGTGCTTGCGGTGATCGGCAAGATCGGCACCGCCGGCGGTAACGGCCACGCCATCGAGTTCGCCGGCAGCGCCATTCGCGACTTGTCCGTCGAAGGCCGCATGACCATCTGCAACATGTCGATTGAAGCCGGTGCTCGTGTTGGCCTGGTGGCTGCCGACGAAAAAACCGTGGCGTACGTCAAGGGCCGTCCATTTGCCCCGAAAGGCGCGGAATGGGACATGGCGGTCGAAGCCTGGAAAGACCTGGTTTCCGACGCCGACGCGGTGTTCGACACCGTGGTCGAACTCGACGCCACTCAGATCAAGCCGCAAGTCAGCTGGGGCACTTCGCCCGAGATGGTCCTGGCGGTTGATCAGAACGTGCCGGACCCGGCGAAGGAAATGGACCTGGTCAAACGCGGTTCCATCGAGCGCGCCTTGAAATACATGGGTTTGAGCGCCAATCAGGCGATCACCGACATTCAACTGGACCGCGTCTTCATTGGTTCCTGCACCAACTCGCGGATCGAAGACTTGCGCGCTGCGGCGGTGATCGCCAAGGGCCGTAAAGTCGCTTCGACCATCAAGCAAGCCATCGTGGTGCCGGGCTCGGGCCTGGTGAAGGCGCAAGCCGAAGCCGAAGGCCTGGACAAGATTTTCCTCGAAGCCGGTTTCGAGTGGCGTGAACCGGGTTGCTCGATGTGCCTGGCGATGAACCCGGACCGCTTGGAATCGGGCGAGCATTGCGCCTCGACCTCCAACCGCAACTTCGAAGGGCGTCAGGGCGCCGGTGGCCGTACGCACCTGGTCAGCCCGGCCATGGCCGCGGCGGCTGCCGTCCACGGTCGTTTCATCGACGTTCGCGAACTGATCTGAGGAACCGCACATGAGAGCTTTTACCCAACACACCGGTTTGGTCGCGCCATTGGACCGTGCCAACGTCGACACCGACCAGATCATTCCGAAGCAGTTCTTGAAGTCGATCAAGCGTACCGGTTTTGGTCCGAACCTGTTCGACGAATGGCGTTACCTGGACGTGGGCTACGCCTACCAGGACAACTCCAAGCGTCCGCTGAACAAGGATTTCGTGCTCAACGCCGAGCGTTATCAAGGCGCCAGCGTGCTGCTGGCCCGCGAGAACTTCGGTTGCGGCTCCAGCCGCGAACACGCGCCGTGGGCGCTGGAAGAGTACGGTTTTCGCAGCATCATCGCGCCGAGCTACGCCGACATTTTCTACAACAACAGCTTCAAGAACGGCTTGCTGCCGATCATCTTGACCGACGCAGAAGTGGATGAGCTGTTCCAGCAAGTCGAGGCGAATCCTGGCTACGAGTTGACGGTCGACCTGCAAGCCCAGACCGTGACCCGGCCTGATGGCAAGGTCTACAGCTTCGAACTTGACGAGTTCCGCAAGCATTGCCTGGTCAACGGCCTGGACGACATCGGCCTGACCTTGCAGGACCACGAAGCGATCGCGGCATTTGAAGCCAAGCACCGTGCGAGCCAGCCTTGGTTGTTTCGCGACGCCTGATTTTGCGTTAAGGCATGACCGCGCCATCGCGAGCAGGCTCACTCCTACATTTGAAATGCGTTCTCCTGTAGGAGCGAGCCTGCTCGCGATGAGGCCAGAATAGACACCCCAAGACTCACCCCAAAAAGGAAGTCCCCATGACCCGCAATGCCCAGCACAGCCAAGTCGTACAAAAGCAATTCGGTGAACAAGCCTCGGCCTATCTGAGCAGCGCCGTTCACGCGCAAGGCACCGAATTCGCGCTGCTACAGGCTGAGCTGGCAGGGCAGGGCGATGCCCGTGTGCTGGACCTGGGCTGCGGCGCCGGTCACGTGAGTTTTCAAGTGGCCTCACTGGTCAAGGAAGTGGTGGCCTACGATTTGTCGCAGCAGATGCTCGACGTGGTAGCCGGTGCAGCCGTCGATCGCGGTCTGACCAACGTCTCCACCGTGCTGGGCGCCGCCGAGCGCCTGCCATTCGCCGATGGCGAATTCGATTTCGTCTTCAGCCGCTATTCGGCGCACCATTGGAACGATCTCGGCCTGGCCCTGCGAGAAGTTCGCCGGGTGCTGAAGCCGGGCGGTGTGGCGGCGTTCGTCGACGTGTTGTCACCGGGCAGTCCGTTGTTCGACACTTACCTGCAAAGCGTCGAAGTGCTGCGCGACACCAGCCATGTGCGCGATTATTCCGCCGGCGAGTGGTTGCGTCAGGTCAGCGAAGCGGGGTTGCATACCCGCACCACCGCCCGTCAACGGCTGCGACTGGAGTACACCTCCTGGGTCGAGCGTATGCGCACACCCGAGGTGATGCGCGCGGCAATCCTCGAGTTGCAGCAATCGATGGGTAATGAAGTACGCGAATATTTTGAGATTGAGGCCGATGGTTCGTTCAGCACCGATGTGCTGGTGCTGATGGCCGAGCGATAGCCTCCAGGCGATAGACTTTTTCCGGGTGCGCTCAAGGGCGCACCGACTGATGACATGAGGAAAGCATGAGCAAGCAGATTCTGATTCTCCCAGGTGACGGTATTGGCCCGGAAATCATGGCCGAAGCGGTCAAGGTGCTGGAGCTGGCGAACGACAAGTACAGCCTGGGCTTCGAGCTGAGCCATGACGTGATCGGTGGTGCCGCCATCGACAAGCACGGTGTGCCGCTGGCTGACGAAACCCTGGACCGTGCACGCGCAGCCGACGCCGTACTGCTGGGCGCTGTGGGCGGCCCGAAATGGGACACCATCGAGCGTGACATCCGCCCTGAGCGCGGCCTGCTGAAGATTCGTGCGCAACTGGGCCTGTTCGGCAACCTGCGTCCGGCGATCCTGTACCCGCAACTGGCCGAGGCTTCGAGCCTGAAGCCTGAAATCGTTGCTGGCCTGGACATCCTGATCGTCCGTGAACTGACCGGCGGCATCTACTTCGGCGCACCACGTGGCGTTCGCACCCTGGAAAACGGCGAGCGTCAGGCTTACGACACACTGCCGTACAGCGAAAGCGAAATCCGCCGCATCGCCCGTGTCGGTTTCGACATGGCCATGGTGCGCGGCAAGAAGCTGTGCTCGGTGGACAAGGCCAACGTGCTGGCCTCCAGCCAACTGTGGCGTGAAATCGTCGAGCAAGTGGCCAAGGATTACCCTGAAGTCGAACTGAGCCACATGTACGTCGACAACGCCGCCATGCAGCTGGTGCGCGCACCGAAGCAATTCGACGTGATCGTTACCGACAACCTGTTCGGCGATATTCTTTCCGACCAAGCGTCGATGCTGACTGGTTCCATCGGCATGCTGCCGTCGGCATCCCTGGATACCAACAACAAAGGCATGTACGAGCCGTGCCATGGTTCGGCGCCGGACATCGCTGGCAAGGGCATTGCCAACCCGTTGGCGACCATTTTGTCGGTGTCGATGATGTTGCGTTACAGCTTCAATCTGCAGGATGCGGCCGATGCAATCGAGAAGGCCGTCAGTCTGGTATTGGACCAAGGCCTGCGTACTGGCGACATCTGGTCGACCGGTTGCACTAAAGTCGGTACGCAGGAAATGGGCGACGCAGTAGTCGCCGCGCTGCGGAATCTGTAATCTCTCGGGCCCGCTGCAACTTTCACTTTGAAAGCAGCGGCCCACTTTTTAAAGAAGGTGTAGTTGCGATGAAACGTGTAGGTCTGATCGGTTGGCGCGGTATGGTCGGTTCCGTGCTCATGCAGCGGATGCTGGAAGAGCAGGATTTCGATCTTATTGAGCCGGTGTTTTTCACCACTTCCAATGTCGGTGGCCAAGGCCCGTCCGTGGGCAAGGACATTGCTCCGCTCAAGGACGCTTACAGCATTGATGAGCTGAAAACCCTCGACGTGATTCTGACCTGCCAGGGTGGCGACTACACCAGCGAAGTCTTCCCGAAGCTGCGCGAAGCCGGCTGGCAGGGTTACTGGATCGACGCCGCTTCCAGCCTGCGTATGCAGGATGACGCGGTGATCGTGCTGGACCCGGTGAACCGCAAGGTCATCGACCAGCAGCTCGACGCGGGCACCAAGAACTACATCGGCGGCAACTGCACCGTCAGCCTGATGCTGATGGGCCTGGGCGGTCTGTTTGAAGCCGGTCTGGTCGAGTGGATGAGCGCCATGACTTATCAGGCGGCCTCCGGTGCCGGCGCGCAGAACATGCGTGAGCTGATCAAGCAAATGGGCGCGACCCACGCCGCTGTCGCCGATCAACTGGCCGACCCGGCCAGCGCGATCCTCGACATCGACCGCCGTGTGGCCGAAGCCATGCGCAGCGACGCATACCCGACCGAAAACTTCGGCGTACCGCTGGCCGGCAGCCTGATCCCGTGGATCGACAAGGAACTGCCGAACGGTCAGAGCCGTGAAGAGTGGAAGGCCCAGGCCGAGACCAACAAGATCCTCGGTCGCTTCAAGAGCCCGATCCCGGTGGATGGCATCTGCGTGCGCATCGGCGCCATGCGCTGCCACAGCCAGGCGCTGACCATCAAACTGAACAAAGACGTGCCGATCGCCGATATCGAAGGGCTGATCAGCCAGCACAACCCTTGGGTCAAACTGGTGCCGAACAGCCGCGAAGCCAGCATTCAGGAACTGAGCCCGACGAAAGTCACCGGCACTCTGAACGTACCGGTCGGCCGTCTGCGCAAGCTGAACATGGGCACGCAGTACGTCGGCGCGTTCACCGTCGGCGACCAACTGCTGTGGGGCGCGGCCGAACCGCTGCGTCGCATGCTGCGGATCCTGCTTGAGCGTTGATCGGTTGAAGTAATAAAAGAACCCGTGCCTTGCGAAAGGCGCGGGTTTTTTATGCCTGTGATTTATCGGTTGTCTGGTCTGACCTCATCGCGAGCAGGCTCACTCCTACAGGGGTGAGGGTGTACACATGATTTCTGTTCGACATCGACCATTGTAGGAGTGAGCTTGCTCGCGATGGGGCCGGGTCGACCACCGCAAATCCCAGTCAGAATTGCCTGCATCCCAACCACCCGGTAAAGTGCCGCTCCCCCCGTTTCGCCAGAGGTAGAACCATGAGCCAGTCCTTTGATATCGCCGTGATCGGCGCCACCGGTACTGTCGGCGAAACGCTCGTGCAGATTCTCGAAGAACGCGACTTCCCGGTCGGCAATCTGCACCTGCTTGCCAGCAGTGAGTCGGCCGGGCATTCGGTGCCGTTTCGCGGCAAGAACGTGCGGGTGCGGGAAGTCGATGAGTTCGACTTCAGTAAAGTCCAGCTGGTGTTCTTCGCGGCCGGCCCGGCGGTAACCCTGAGTTTCGCTTCGCGTGCCACGGCCGCCGGTTGCTCGCTGATCGACTTGTCCGGCGCCTTGCCGGCTGATCAAGCGCCACAAGTAGTGCCAGAGGCCAATGCGCAGGTGCTGGCCGGTTTGAAAAAGCCGTTCCAGGTCAGCAGTCCAAGCCCTTCGGCCACCACACTGGCGGTCGTGCTGGCGCCGTTGCTCGGTTTGCTCGACCTGCAACGCATCAATCTGACCGCCAGCCTGGCCGTCTCCGCCCAGGGCCGCGAAGCGGTCACCGAGCTGGCACGGCAAACGGCCGAGCTGCTCAATGTGCGTCCGCTGGAGCCGACTTTCTTCGATCGGCAGATGGCTTTCAACCTGCTGGCGCAAGTGGGCAAGCCTGATGAGCAGGGTCACACGCTGCTGGAAAAACGCCTGGTACGCGAGCTGCGTCAGGTCATGGCGCTACCTTTATTAAAGATTTCCGTCACTTGCATTCAAGCCCCGGTGTTTTTTGGCGATAGCTTTAACGTGACCTTGCAGTCTTCGAGCGATATCGACCTGGCAAAAGTCAACGCCGCCCTGGAAGACGCGCCCGGTATCGAGCTGGTGGAAGCCGGCGATTACCCGACACCGGTAGGCGATGCGGTAGGGCAGGACGTGGTCTACGTTGGTCGGGTTCGCAGCGGGATCGACGACCTGTCGGAACTTAATTTGTGGCTGACGTCAGATAACGTACGCAAAGGCGCAGCGCTCAATGCTGTGCAGGTGGCCGAATTGTTGATAAAAGACCTCCTGTAAAAGATACTTGGCAACAATTTGTCGAATGAATCCGGCCGGGCGCTATGCTTGGTCGGACTGCTGAAAGCAGGCTCCCTCCGGGGCTTTGCGTGGCATGAATGAAATGATCGCGCGCGACGACTCTTCGCCGCCGCACGCAATGCCTTACGGCAGCGACTATCAACACCTTCTCGCTGGCCGAGGAATGTTCAAACAAAGGATGAGGCTATGGTTCAAGTTCGCAAACTGGTGTTAGCAATAGCGGCCGCCTCGGCGCTGTCCTCCGGTATGGCGCATGCCCTCGGGCTCGGGGAATTGACCCTGAAGTCGACGCTGAACCAGCCCCTGGTGGCAGAAATCGAGTTGCTCGACGTCAAGGACCTCACCGCTGCCGAATTGGTGCCGAGCCTGGCTTCGCCCGAAGATTTCGCCAAGGCCGGTGTCGATCGCCAGGCGTTTCTCAATGACCTGACCTTCACCCCGGTGCTCAACGCCAGCGGCAAAAGCATCCTGCGTGTGACATCCAGCAAGCCCCTCTCCGAACCCATGGTGAAATTCCTGGTTCAGGTGATGTGGCCCAGCGGTCGCCTGCTGCGCGATTACAGCGTGCTGCTCGATCCGTCCAAATTCTCGCCGCAAACCGCTGATGCGGCTGCGCAGCCTGCACCGACGCAAACCGTCACCGCACCGGTGACCGGTGGCACCAACCCAACCCAATACACCACCGCGCCGCGCGATACCCTGTGGGAAATCGCTGCGAAGACGCGCACTGGCGGCTCGGTCCAGCAAACCATGCTGGCCATCCAGGCGTTGAACCCGGATGCCTTTATCGACGGCAACATCAACCGGTTGAAAGCCGGTCAGGTGTTGCGTATGCCGGATCAGGCGCAGAGCACCAGCCTGCCGCAACCGAAAGCCATTGCTGAAGTTTCCGCACAGAACACCGCGTGGCGTCAGGGCCGTCGCTATGTGGCGAAGCCCGGGACCGGACAGCAGCAGATCGATGCCACCAAACGCGCTCGCGGTGAAGGCCCTTCGTCGCAAGCGACGACAGACAAGCTGAGCCTGGTCTCCGCCGAGTCCGGCAAGGCCGGTGGCAAAGGCGCTGCGGGCGACGCCAAGAACTTGAGCAACAAGCTGGCCGTGACCAAGGAAAACCTCGACACGAGCCGTCGTGACAACGCTGAACTGAAAAGCCGCATGACCGATCTGCAAAGTCAGATGGACAAGCTGCAACGCCTGATCGAGCTGAAGAACAATCAACTGGCCAAGTTGCAGGCTGAAGGCGCGGCGGGTGCGCCGGCACCGGATGCGACTGCTCCGGCAATGTCAGCCGAACTGGCGGCCAACCCTGCGCCAGCGCCTACGCAAGCGGCTCCGGCAACACCTGCACCTGAGGCAGCTGCGCCCGAGGCCACTCCGGCTCCGGCCGAGACGCCAGTCGAGCCGACGCCGGCAGCATCCGACGATCAGCAATTCAAAGAGCTGCTGACCAATCCGTGGCTGCTGGGCCTGGCAGGTGGCGGTGCGGTGGTGGCGCTGTTGCTACTGCTGTTGCTGGCGCGTCGCCGCAAAGCCCAGCAAGAAGCCGAGAAGCATTTGCGTATGGCCCGTGACTTGGCCGAGGAGCAGGCGTTCTCCACTGAACTCGACCTGCCAAAAAGCATCTTCGATGACCTGGACGTGCCGCCGCCGAGCGTGAAGCTCGCTACCGCGCCAACCCCGACGCCACCGCCTGCACCAGCCCCGGCCCCCGCGCCAGCGCCGGTAATTGCTCCGGTGGTGGTAACGCCGCCAATCGCCGCGCCATTGGTTTCGCCTGCTGGCGAGCGCAATGACGACGTACTGACCAAGGCGCAGTCGCACATCACGGCCGGTCGTCTGAATCAGGCGGCTGCTTTGCTGGAAGACGGGATCAAGCAAGAGCCACAACGCAGTGACCTGCGCCTCAAGCTGATGGAAGTCTACGGTCAGCAAGGCGACCGCGATGCATTCGTTGCCCAGGAACGCCAACTGGTGGCCAATGGTGACAACTATGCACAGGTCGAAAAACTCAAGAGCCGCTTCCCGGCCATGGTGATTGCGGCCGCCGGTGGTATCGCCGCTGCTGCGATCGCTGCCGAACTGGACGCGCAATACGTCAAGGATCTGTTGCAGGACGAGCCTGAAGTGCCAGCGCCGGCAGTGCCCGATGACTTCGACAATGCCTTCGATTTGAGCTTCGATGATCTTGAAGCTTCAACTCCAGCGGTGGTTGAGCCAGAACCAGAACCAGAGTCCGATGACCTCGACAGTGCCTTCGATTTGAGCCTGGATGATCTGGAAGCTGCCGCTCCGGCGGTGGTTGCAGCAGAACCAGAACCAGCGCCCGATGACCTCGACAGTGCTTTCGATTTGAGCCTGGATGATCTGGAAGCTGCCTCTCCGGCAGTGGTTGCACCAGAGCCAGAGCCAGAAGCTGAACCTGTGTCTGCGACCGAGCTGGACGAGTTCCCGCTGGACGACGACTTGAGCTTCGAATCGGTGTTGCAGCAGCAGACCGAGATCAAGGAAAACCTTGATGACCTGTCGGACTTCGACCTGGATATGGATCTTGGTGGGGATGCCTCGCCGGCGACCCTGGCCGAAGACGACTTCCTGTTGAGCCTGGATGAAGGCGTCAAGGACCTGGATTTACCGGTCGCTGAAGCGCCGGCTGTTCCCGAGGTTGCGCTGGACGATCTGGAGCTGCCAGCCGATTTCGACCTGTCGCTGGCTGATGAAATGGACGCGCCAGACGCTCCGGACGCATTCGCAGCCGAACTGGATGACGTCAACGCCGAGCTGGATCGTCTGTCCCAGAGCCTTGGCGAGCCAAGTTTCACGGCGGAAGACGCCATGGCCTCCGCAGCTGACGAGCCGGAATTCGATTTCCTTTCCGGCACTGACGAAGTCGCGACCAAGCTTGATCTGGCCCAGGCCTACATCGACATGGGCGACGCCGACGGCGCTCGGGACATCCTCAATGAGGTGGTGTCCGAGGGTGATGCAGGTCAGAAGAGCGAAGCCAAGGAAATGCTTTCGCGCCTGGCTTGATTGATCGGTAAGGCGTAAACAAAACGGCAGCCCATTGAGGCTGCCGTTTTTGTTTCAGTCGACGACAGATCGCTCCTGGCAGGCCACAAACAGAACACGCCTCTGGCGTCCCGGTCCGGCGGCCTTATAATGCCCGCCTTTGCGTATATCAGCAGGCTGTCACTCCTTGGCAAATATAGATAATCCGGCCGCCGAAATGGTGGCCGACGGCTTTTTCCGGATCGCGTTGGGCGTTGAATACAAAGGCTCGCGCTATCGCGGCTGGCAGCGCCAGGCCTCTGGCGTGCTGACGGTGCAGGAAACGCTCGAAAACGCCTTGTCCAAAGTCGCTGACTCACCGGTGTCGTTGCTCTGCGCCGGGCGTACGGATGCCGGTGTGCATGCGTGCGGTCAGGTGGTGCATTTCGATACCCAGGTCGAGCGTTCGATGAAAGCCTGGGTCATGGGCGCCAATATCAATTTGCCTCACGACGTCAGTGTCAGCTGGGCCAAGGTCATGCCGGCGCATTTTCATGCGCGATTCAAGGCGATTGCCCGGCGCTATCGCTACGTGATCTACAACGATCAGATCCGCCCAGCGCACCTGAACGAAGAAATCACCTGGAACCACCGTCCGCTGGACGTCGAGCGCATGGCCGAGGCGGCGCAGTACCTGGTCGGCACCCACGATTTCAGCGCTTTCCGTGCTGGCCAGTGTCAGGCCAAGTCGCCAATCAAGGAGCTGCATCACCTGCGCGTCACGCGCCACGGCAAGATGATCGTGCTGGACATCCGCGCCAGCGCCTTCCTGCATCACATGGTGCGCAACATTGCGGGCGTGCTGATGACCATCGGTGCCGGCGAGCGCCCGGTGGAGTGGATGAAAGAGGTGCTGGAGAGCCGCATTCGCCGGTCCGGCGGGGTGACGGCGCATCCGTACGGCCTGTACCTGGTGCAGGTCGAGTACCGCGACGAGTTCGAATTGCCCGAGCGTTACATTGGGCCGCACTTCTTGACCGGTTTCTCGGAACTTGACGGCTGACGCCCTCGAACGCTTTTGTTACCATCCGGGACTTTCTCGGATTTACCTTGGGGTTCTATCGACATGTCGGCCGTTCGCAGCAAGATTTGTGGGATTACCCGCATAGAAGATGCGTTGGCAGCGGTTGAGGCCGGGGCTGATGCGATCGGATTTGTGTTCTACGCCAAAAGCCCTCGGGCCGTGACGTTTCAGCAGGCGCGCTCGATCATCAACGCGTTGCCGCCGTTCGTGACCACCGTGGGGTTGTTCGTCAACGCCAGCCGCTGCGAGTTGGGGGAAATCCTCGACGCCGTGCCGCTGGACCTGTTGCAGTTCCATGGCGACGAAACCGCGGCCGAGTGCGAAGAATGGAATCGTCCGTACATCAAGGCGCTGCGGGTCAAGGCCGGTGACGATATCGCGGCCGCATGCGATGCGTTTCCAGGCGCCAGCGGCATCCTGCTCGACGCCTACGTTGAAGGCGTGCCCGGCGGAACCGGTGAAGCGTTCGACTGGTCTCTGATACCGCAAGGCTTGAGCAAGCCGATCATCCTGGCGGGTGGCTTGACGCCGGACAACGTCGCCGAGGCGATTGCAAGGGTTCGGCCTTATGCCGTGGACGTCAGCGGTGGGGTGGAGGCGAGCAAGGGCATCAAGGATCACGCAAAGATTCAGGCATTCATTAAAGCGGTACGCACTAGCTGATGTGACGGCTGGCACACTGCCGCCGTCCACAGGCATGGCTGAGGGTTTTTGGGGTGTACGCAGGTCACGTTTCGCTGATCCGGCAACCCATCGATCATCGCCACACACATGAATTTAGCTCAAGGGCATACGCGGGGCTGCGAACCAGAGTGTTCGGGCCGCCGGTACTGGAGAAAGAAAGCATGAGCAACTGGTTAGTAGACAAACTGATCCCTTCGATCATGCGTTCCGAGGTCAAGAAGAGCTCGGTGCCTGAAGGTCTGTGGCACAAATGCCCGTCTTGCGAGGCTGTGCTGTATCGTCCGGAGCTGGAAAAGACCCTGGACGTTTGCCCCAAGTGCAACCACCACATGCGCATCGGCGCCCGCGCCCGCATCGACATCTTCCTCGACGCTGAAGGCCGTGCCGAACTGGGCGCTGACCTGGAGCCGGTTGACCGTCTGAAGTTCCGCGACGGCAAGAAGTACAAGGATCGCCTGACCGCTGCGCAGAAGCAGACCGGCGAAAAAGACGCACTGATCTCCATGAGCGGCTCTCTGCTGGGCATGCCGGTAGTGGTGTCGGCCTTCGAATTCTCCTTCATGGGTGGTTCGATGGGCGCGATCGTTGGTGAGCGTTTTGTTCGCGCTGCTAACTACGCGCTGGAAAACCGTTGCCCGATGATCTGCTTCGCCGCTTCTGGCGGTGCGCGGATGCAGGAAGCCCTGATCTCCCTGATGCAAATGGCCAAGACCTCTGCGGTACTGGCGCGTCTGCGTGAAGAAGGCATTCCGTTCATCTCCGTACTGACCGACCCGGTCTACGGCGGCGTTTCCGCCAGTCTGGCGATGCTCGGCGATGTGATCGTCGGTGAGCCGAAGGCCCTGATCGGCTTCGCCGGTCCGCGCGTTATTGAACAAACCGTGCGTGAAAAACTGCCGGAAGGCTTCCAGCGCAGCGAGTTCCTGCTGGAACACGGTGCGATCGACATGATCATTCACCGTCAGGAACTGCGTCCGCGCCTGGGCAATCTGCTGGCACAAATGATGGGCCTGCCGACGCCAAAATTCGTCGCCGCGCCAATCGAACCAATCGTAGTTCCACCGGTACCCGCCAACATATGATCGAACGTACCCTTGGCGAGTGGCTCGCCTACCTTGAGCAGTTGCACCCTTCGGCCATCGACATGGGCCTGGAGCGCTCGCAACAGGTAGCGTCCCGCATGGGACTGGGCAAACCGGCGCCTCGGGTGATCACGGTCACCGGCACCAACGGCAAAGGTTCTACCTGCGCATTCGTGGCTTCGTTGCTGCGGGCGCAGGGCCTGAACGTCGGTGTCTACAATTCTCCGCACCTGCTGCGTTACAACGAGCGGGTGCAGGTCAATGGCGTCGAAGCCACTGACGCCGAGCTGTGCGAAGCCTTTGCAGCGGTCGAGGCGGGCCGTGGCGACACTTCCCTGACGTACTTCGAAATGGGCACCCTCGCGGCGTTCTGGCTGTTTCAACACGCCAGTCTCGATGCGGTGGTGCTGGAAGTCGGTCTGGGCGGGCGTCTGGACACGGTCAATGTGGTCGATGCCGACATGGCACTGGTCACCAGCATCGGTGTCGATCACGCGGACTATCTGGGCGATACCCGCGAGTCCGTAGCGTTCGAAAAGGCCGGCATTTTCCGCCAGGGCGCGCCTGCGCTGTGTGGCGACCTGAATCCTCCACAACCTCTGCTGGATAAAGCGCGCGAGCTCAATTGCCCGTTTTTCCTGCGTGGGCGCGATTTCGACCTCGGCATCACCGATCACAACTGGCAATGGCGCGGTCTTGACGCTCAAGGGCGTGTGGTCGAGTTGCACGATTTGCCGTTGCTCGATCTGCCGATGGAAAACGCCGCGCTGGCGTTGCAGGCTTACCTGCTGCTCGGGTTGCCTTGGGCGGATGCACACATTATTGCTGCGCTGAAAGCCACTCGGGTGGTCGGTCGCCTCGATCGCCGTCAGTTCGACTGGCAGGGCAAGCGCCTGAGCCTGTTGCTGGACGTGGGGCATAACCCGCACGCGGCAGAGTATCTGGCTCGCCGCCTGGCCAGCCGACCACCAGCCGGCAAGCGTCTGGCGGTGTTCGGATTGCTGGCGGACAAGGATCTGGATGGTGTTGTCGGTGAATTGAATGCTAGTGTCCAGCAATGGGCCGTCGCGCCGCTGGATTCACCGCGAGCACGCCCGGTTGCCGATTTGCACGCGGCGTTGCAGAACCTTGGCGCCTCGGTAACATCCTATGACAGTGTGGCCGCCGCCCTGGAAGGGCAGTGCGCGCTGGCGACGAACGACGACGAGATTCTGTTGTTCGGATCATTTTATTGTGTCGCCGAGGCCCTTGAATGGCTGGCCCGGCGCTCCACGGAGGAAGCGGCAAATGGCATTGCTGGATAAGGCATACAAACAGCGCATGGTTGGCGCCCTGGTTCTGGTGGCGCTGGCGGTGATTTTCCTGCCGATGCTGTTTTCCCGTCAGGATGAACAGCGTCAAGTGACGGTTGAAGCCCCGGCTGCGCCGCAAGCGCCTGCGGTGCCGCAAGTTCAGGTCGAGCCGGTGGTGGTGCCTGAGCCGCAAGCGCTACCTCAGGAGCCTGTGCCGAGTGATGATGAAATCGCTCAGCGAGAAGCACCTTCTGCTCCGTTTGCCCCGGTTGCGCCTGCACCTGCCGCCAAACCGGTCGCGCCAGCTCCGGCGCCGGTCAACAAACCAACGGTTGCACCTAGCCAGCCCATCACGGCTGCACCGGGCAAACCGGACACGACGCAAAGCCGCGTCGATGCCAATGGCCTGTCGGTCAGCTGGTCGGTGCAACTGGCCAGCCTGTCGAGCCGTGCAAGTGCAGAAAGCCTGCAGAAATCCCTGCGCAGCCAGGGCTACAACGCCTACATTCGGACTGCCGACGGCAAGAATCGGGTGTTTGTCGGACCGCTGATCGAGCGTGCAGAAGCCGATCGTCTGCGTGACTTGTTGAGTCGTCAGCAGAACCTCAAGGGTTTTGTGGTGCGTTTCCAGCCTGAGCGTGGCTAAAACTATCGCCCCGATATGAAATGCACTGACAATCGCAGCTTACCGATAGCCATGCGCTCTGCTAAAATGCGCCGCCTTATCCGTCTGTAGGCTGCACTGTGCCATTTACCTGGGTTGACTGGGCGATCGTTGCAATCGTCGCCATCTCCGCATTGATCAGTCTGAGCCGCGGCTTCGTCAAAGAAGCACTGTCGCTGGTGACCTGGATCATCGCAGGAGTCGTCGCCTGGATGTTCGGTGGTTCATTGTCCGAGTACCTCGCCGGATACATCCAAACGCCGTCGGCCCGTGTGATCACGGGCTGTGCCATCATGTTTGTCGCCACGTTAATCGTAGGCGCGATGATCAATTATCTTATCGGCGAATTGGTTCGCGTCACCGGGCTGTCCGGGACCGATCGATTCCTCGGCATGGCCTTCGGCGCCGCGCGTGGCGTGTTGCTGGTGGTCGTGGCGGTCGGGCTGTTGAGCCTGGGGCCGGTACAGCAGGACGGGTGGTGGCAAGAGTCACAGCTCGTGCCAAAATTTCTTTTGGTCGCAGACTGGTCCAAAAACCTGATTCTCGGGTGGAGCAGTCAGTGGCTTGCCAGCGGTATCAGCATACCCGCTGAGATACCGTTCAAGGAGCACCTCTTGCCGATGGCCAAAACGCCTCAGTGAGTTGTGTTCAGTTCAGATCCATTAAGTAGGGGTTGCGTCGCATGTGTGGCATCGTCGGTATCGTCGGTAAGTCGAACGTCAATCAGGCGCTGTATGACGCGCTAACCGTCCTCCAGCACCGCGGCCAGGACGCTGCCGGTATCGTGACCAGCCATGATGGCCGGTTATTCCTGCGCAAGGACAATGGCCTGGTGCGTGACGTGTTCCATCAACGTCACATGCAGCGCCTGGTCGGCCACATGGGTATTGGCCATGTGCGTTACCCGACCGCGGGCAGTTCGACCTCGGCCGAAGCCCAACCGTTTTACGTCAACTCGCCTTACGGCATCACCTTGGCGCACAACGGTAACCTGACCAACGTTGAACAGCTGGCCAAGGAGATTTACGAATCTGACCTGCGCCACGTCAACACCAATTCCGATTCGGAAGTGCTGCTCAACGTGTTCGCTCACGAACTGGCCCAGCGCGGCAAGTTGCAGCCAACCGAAGAAGACGTGTTCGCGGCCGTCACTGACGTGCACAACCGTTGCGTCGGTGGTTACGCGGTCGTGGCGATGGTGACCGGTTACGGCATCGTCGGTTTCCGCGACCCGCATGGCATCCGCCCGATCGTCTTCGGTCAGCGTCACACCGACGAAGGCGTCGAGTACATGATCGCCTCCGAAAGCGTCTCCCTGGACGTGCTCGGTTTCACCCTGATTCGCGACCTGGCACCAGGCGAAGCGGTCTACATCACTGAAGACGGCAAGCTGCACACCCGTCAGTGTGCGACCAACCCGTCCCTGACCCCGTGCATCTTCGAACACGTCTACCTGGCGCGTCCGGACTCGATCATCGACGGCGTGTCGGTCTATAAAGCCCGTCTGCGCATGGGTGAGAAACTCGCCGAGAAGATTCTGCGCGAGCGTCCGGATCACGACATCGACGTGGTCATCCCGATTCCGGATACCAGCCGTACCGCGGCCCTGGAGTTGGCGAACCACTTGGGCGTCAAGTTCCGCGAAGGCTTCGTGAAGAACCGTTATATCGGCCGGACCTTCATCATGCCGGGCCAGGCCGCACGGAAAAAATCCGTACGCCAGAAGCTCAACGCCATCGAGCTGGAATTCCGCGGCAAGAACGTGATGCTGGTGGACGACTCCATCGTTCGCGGCACCACCTGCAAGCAGATCATCCAGATGGCCCGCGAAGCCGGCGCCAAAAACGTCTACTTCTGCTCCGCGGCACCGGCCGTTCGCTACCCGAACGTCTACGGCATCGACATGCCGAGCGCGCACGAGCTGATCGCGCACAACCGTTCGACCCAGGACGTGGCTGATCTGATCGGCGCTGACTGGTTGATCTATCAGGACCTGCCTGACTTGATCGAAGCGGTCGGTGGCGGCAAGATCAAGATCGAGAAGTTCGATTGCGCGGTGTTCGACGGCCAGTACGTCACCGGCGACGTTGATGAGGCTTACCTGAACAAGATCGAGCAGGCACGTAATGATGCCTCCAAGGTCAAGACGCAGGCAGTCAGTGCGATCATTGATCTGTATAACAACTGAGTAACTACCGGCCCTGAGGGGCCGGTTTTGTATCTACTAAAAGAATTCCTATTTATAAAAATCGGGGCAAGGAGTGACAGCATGAGTCAGGATTGGGATGCCGGTCGGTTGGACAGCGACCTCGAAGGCGTAGCGTTCGACACCCTGGCCGTACGCGCCGGTCAGCACCGCACGCCGGAAGGCGAACACGGTGATCCGATGTTCTTCACTTCCAGCTACGTATTCCGTACCGCTGCTGATGCGGCGGCACGCTTTGCCGGTGAAGTGCCGGGTAACGTTTACTCGCGCTACACCAACCCGACCGTACGTGCGTTCGAAGAGCGCATTGCCGCGCTGGAAAGCGCCGAGCAAGCCGTGGCCACGGCGACCGGCATGGCCGCAATCATGGCGGTGGTGATGAGTCTGTGCAGCGCTGGCGATCACGTGCTGGTGTCGCGCAGCGTGTTCGGTTCGACCATCAGCCTGTTCGAGAAGTACTTCAAGCGCTTCGGCATCGAAGTCGATTACGTGCCCCTGGCGGATTTGTCCGGTTGGGATGCGGCGATCAAGGCCAACACTAAATTGCTGTTCGTCGAATCGCCATCCAATCCGCTGGCTGAACTGGTGGATATCGCCGAGCTGTCGAAAATCGCTCACGCCAAAGGCGCGTTACTGGTGGTCGACAACTGCTTCTGCACCCCGGCGTTGCAGCAGCCGCTGAAGATGGGCGCGGACATCGTCGTGCATTCGGCGACCAAGTTCATCGACGGCCAAGGCCGTTGCATGGGTGGTGTTGTGGCCGGTCGCAGCGAACAAATGAAAGAAGTCGTCGGTTTCCTGCGCACTGCCGGGCCGACTCTGAGCCCGTTCAACGCCTGGATCTTCCTCAAGGGCCTGGAAACCCTGAGCCTGCGCATGAAGGCGCACTGTGCCAATGCCCAGCAACTGGCCGAATGGCTGGAGCAGCAGGACGGTATCGAGAAAGTCCATTACGCCGGTCTCAAAAGCCATCCGCAGCACGAGTTGGCCCTGCGTCAGCAGAAAGGCTTTGGTGCGGTCGTGAGTTTCGAGGTCAAGGGCGGCAAAGAGGGCGCCTGGCGCTTTATCGATGCGACTCGCCTGATTTCCATCACCGCCAACCTCGGTGACAGCAAAACCACCATTACGCACCCAAGCACCACCTCTCACGGCCGTCTGGCGCCGCAAGAGCGTGAAGCCGCGGGCATTCGTGACAGCCTGATCCGCATCGCGGTCGGTCTGGAAGACGTGGCAGACCTGCAAGCCGATCTGGCGCGCGGGTTGGCTGCCTTGTGATCGAGTTGTCCGCGCCGGGCACTGGCACCAATGGCCGCGTTGCACTGGTCACGGGTGCTGCGCGGGGCATTGGTCTGGGGATCTCGGCCTGGCTGATCAGCGAAGGCTGGCAAGTGGTGCTGACGGATCTTGATCGGGTGCGCGGTTCGAAAGTGGCGAAGGTACTCGGCGACAACGCCTGGTTCATCGCCATGGACGTCTCGAACGAAGGGCAGGTGGCGTTAGGCGTCGCCGAAGTGCTGGGGCAATTCGGACGTCTGGATGCACTGGTGTGCAACGCGGCGGTTACCGATCCGCACAACATCACCCTTGAAAGCCTTGATCTGGCGTACTGGAATCGGGTGCTGGCGGTGAATCTCAGTGGGCCGATGCTGTTGGCCAAGCACTGTGCGCCGTACCTGCGTGCTCACAGCGGCGCGATCGTCAACCTGGCCTCGACCCGCGCCGGGCAGTCGGAACCCGACACAGAGGCTTATGCGGCGAGCAAGGGTGGCCTGCTGGCCCTGACTCATGCCTTGGCGATCAGCCTTGGGCCGGAAATCCGCGTCAATGCGGTTAGTCCGGGCTGGATTGATGCGCGGGATCCTTCCGCACGCCGTGCCGAACCACTGACCGATGCCGATCATGCCCAGCATCCGGCGGGCAGGGTAGGGACGGTCGAGGACGTGGCAGCGATGGTCGCCTGGCTGTTGTCGAAGAACGCCGGTTTTGTCACGGGCCAGGAGTTCGTGGTCGATGGCGGCATGACCAAGAAGATGATTTACAGCGAGTAATTCGGGCAGGGGCCGCGACAGCGGCGGTTTGAGGTTGCAGGCGGCCGTGGGCAGCGCTGCGGGAAATGACATGATTTTGTCTTTTTCAGAAAAACTTCAAGCGGGGTATTGACTTAGCTTCGGTACCTGCGTAAATTTCGCGGCCTCGGAGATGCAAACGGGTGATTAGCTCAGCTGGGAGAGCGTCTGCCTTACAAGCAGAATGTCGGCGGTTCGATCCCGTCATCACCCACCACTTCCGAGAGTCTTGCGAAAGCAAGATGGAAGCTTTTAAAAGCCTCCACCGACGCGCAGCGGTAGTTCAGTCGGTTAGAATACCGGCCTGTCACGCCGGGGGTCGCGGGTTCGAGTCCCGTCCGCTGCGCCATATTTTCCGAGTCAGAATTTATTCTGGTTCGAGATTGAAAGCCTCGAAGCTTTCAGTCAGACGAGTTACTTGGACGAAAGTCCAAAGCGATACGCAGCGGTAGTTCAGTCGGTTAGAATACCGGCCTGTCACGCCGGGGGTCGCGGGTTCGAGTCCCGTCCGCTGCGCCATATCTGCCTCAAGGCCCACTGAACGCCTTGGAGCTACGAAGTTAGCCGCTGGCTACTTCGAGTCGATAGCAAAGACCCTGGTCGAAAGACCGGGGTTTTTTGTGCCTGCGATTTGGCTTTTTCTCCTTCCCCCCGCAACCATGGGTATTCGCATCTGCCGGCCAAATGCGGCCGTGCATCGAATTCTTCCTCCTCTCGACGATTCCCCTCAATAACGCTCAGCCCTGATCAACCGGTGGCTGCGTGGCAGAAACACCTGTCTTTCATTCGCGTATCCAGGTTTTTCCTTGGGGCGAAACACATAAAGCGCTTGGTTTGACGTATCAACACTAATTAGAATGAGTCGCATTTAAAATATTTCTTCGCGCAGGGTTCCTTTAGATGAGTGATGCAGCGATGCCGGCGGCGCAAACCTTCCACGACCTGTACCGCGACCATCGTGGCTGGCTCGAAAGCTGGTTGAGACGACGCATGAGCAATGGCCATGATGCGGCGGACTTGAGCCAGGATACGTTCGTGCGTTTACTCGCCAGCTCCCAGCACATCGCCGACCTGCAAGAACCCCGCGCCTATCTGGCGACAGTCGGCAAGCGGCTGCTGAGCAACTTCTATAAGCGCCGCAGCCTGGAGCAGGCCTACCTCGACGCCTTGGCGCTGCTGCCTGAGGACTGCGTGCCGTCCCCCGAGCAACGTTGGTTGCTGCTGGAAACCCTGCAAGCCCTGGACGAATTGCTCGATGGATTGCCGACCGCGGTGCGCCGGGCGTTTCTCTGGAGCCAACTGGAAGGCCTGGGTTATCACGAAATTGCCGAACGCCTGCAAGTCTCGGAGCGCACGATCAAGCGCTACATGGCGCAAGCCTATGAACATTGCCTGCTGGTGGAATTGTGATCGGTTCGCCGCCTTCGGCTGAAGCCCGGCAAGTCGTGCGGGCTGCCGCTCAATGGCTGGCGCTCATGGAATCAGGCGCCGCCAATGATCGCGACCGTGCCAATCTGCAGCACTGGCGTGACAGCCATCCCAGTCACGAACAGGCCTGGCAGAAAGCCCAGCTCTTGCGCCAACGCTTTACCGACCTGCCGTCGGCACTGGCCATGGCCAGCCTGGATCGGCCGCAGACGAGTCGGCGCACGGTGCTCAAACGCGCCGTCGGGGCGGTGGCGCTGGTGCCAACCGCCTGGCTGATCAGCCGGCAGCTACCTCTGGATGTCTGGCGCGCTGACCTGCGAACGGCGACCGGGGAGGGCAAAAAGGTCCAGTTGGCCGATGGCAGCTCGCTGCAATTGAATACCGCAAGTGCCGTCGATATCGACCTGAAGAACCGGCGACTGACACTCGTGGAAGGCGAAATAGCGCTCAATGTTCCCGGCACATCGCCGCTGACGATTCAGACGCGTTTCGGGCAAGTGGTCGCCAGTCAGAGCGAAGTGTGCGTTCGTCAGGGGCAGACGGGGTGCAAGGTGTCAGTGCTTAAAGGTGCGGTGCAGTTGCAGCCTTTGCGCGGACCGGTCTTTTCATTGCGCGCAGGCCAGCAAGTCAGCCTTCAGGCGATGGGGGCCGGACGCGTCGAACCTTTCGATGTACTTGCGCCTGGCTGGCGCGACGGCGTGTTGATGGCACAGAACCAGCCCCTGGGCGATTTTCTGCGCGAACTCAGTACCTATCGTCCGGGATTGTTGCGCTGGGAACCGGAACTTGAATCCCTGCGCGTCACCGGCAGTTTCCGTCTGGAAGACACCGATCGCATCCTGACGTTGCTGGCGGCCAGCTTGCCGCTGGAGGTGCATAGGCGAACCCGCTACTGGGTCACGTTGCTGCCGCGCAAAAATAGTGTTTGAGGTGTGTCCCCTTTTTTCGCGTCGCTTGTCATTCAAGGCAAGTGAAACGAAATCAGAGAGATTCTCAATGCCTGTAGTGATGCCCTGCAGTACGCGTCTGGGTTCTTCCAGACTGCGCCCGTTGTTGCACTTGAGTCTGATGCTGAGTCTGAGTGCCTGTCCGTTGTTCATCACTGCCGGTTGGGCCGAAGACGCGCCTCGACGCAGTTACCAGGTGCCGGCAGGCAGCCTCAGTGCAGCGCTGACCCGTTTCGCCGGGCTGGCCGGGGTCAATCTGTCAGTCGACCCGGCACTGGTGGGCGGTCGCACCAGCCCTGGACTTTCCGGCGAGTACGCGGTGGAGGAGGGCTTTGCCCGTCTGTTGCAGGGTTCCGGTCTGCAACTGCAACCGGTAGGTGAAGAGGCGTACATCCTGACTCCGGCGCCAGAAAGCGGCAGCCTGCAACTGGGGGCCACCTCGATTGTCGGTGCCACTGACTCGGAGCACGGCGATCCGTATCCCGGCGGCCAAGTTGCGCGTCGCGGTTCACAGGGCCTGCTGGGCTCGAAAGACTTTATGGAAACGCCGTTCAGCATGACCACCTACACCAGTGAGGTGGTCAAAAACCAGCAGGCGCGGACCTTGGGCGACCTGGTCGCCAACGATCCTTCGGTTCGCGCCACCAACCCGGCGGGTGGGCGCTATGAGCAGTTCACCATTCGCGGGCTGAGCCTGTTCAACAGTGATGTTTCCTACAACGGCCTCTACGGCGTCCTGCCGACCTATACGATCGACATGGAGATGGCCGACCGCGTCGACGTCCTCAAAGGCCCCAGCCAGCTCATCAACGGCATCTCGCCGCGGGGCAGCGTGGGTGGCGGGATCAACGTGGTGCCCAAGCGCGCGACCGACAAGCCCATCACTTCATTCACCGGCAGCTACGCGTCCGACAGCCAGGTCGGTGGTGCCGTGGATGTCGGCCGGCGCTTCGGTGAAGACAATAAGTTTGGCCTTCGTTTCAACGGCGTGAAGCAGTCCGGCGACACCGAATGGGATCACCAGAATGTCGACCGTGAGATGGCCGTGCTGGGCCTGGATTTTCGCGGTGAACGCCTGCGACTCTCGACGGACATCGGGCGCACCGAACGTGATACCGACGCACCGCAGGAGCGCGTACAGGTTGGCCCTAACGCGCAGGTTCCGCATGCCAGCGATGTGCGCCGCAACTATGCGCAGCCCTGGAGCAAGGCGAGTACCAACGACACTTTCGGGATGGTGAACGGCGAATTCGATGTCAACGATTCCGTGATGCTGTACGGCGGAGTGGGCGCACGCAAAAGTAACCATGACTTTCTCCGTCATGCCGTTTCGGTTATCAACAACGCTGGCAATTTCAGCGTTCTACCCCGTGACTTCACCCGTGACGAAAATGTCCGGACGGGCACGGCGGGGGTGCGCAACTGGTTTCATACCGGCCCGGTGAGCCATGAAGTCAACCTGGCTGCCAGCTATTACTACATGGACTTCGAAAATGGCGGCGCCCGTTATGCCGCAGGCAACAGCAACCTCTACAACCCCGTGACAACACCAACGCCTGTCAGACCCACGCGACAGGATTCGAAGGTCTACACCGAGAACCGCTCCACCGGTGTGGCGTTGTCCGACACCCTGGGCTTCTTCGATGACCGGCTGCTGCTGACCCTCGGCGCCCGCTGGCAGCGCGTGAAGGTTGACGACTGGACCGATAACGTCAGAGGCGACACTGGCTACGACGAGGAAAAGGTTTCGCCGTCAGGCGGCATTCTGTTCAAGGCAACCGATAAGCTGTCGCTCTATGCCAACTACATGGAAGGCCTGAGCCAGGGCAAGATCGCACCGTCGACCTCGGTGAACGAGGACGAGATTTTCCCGCCGTTCATCAGCCGCCAGGTCGAGGTCGGCGCCAAGTATGACGCCGGTGCGTTCGCCGTCACCGCCGCCGTGTTCCGGATCAAGCAGCCGGCTTACGAGACCAACGCCACGACCCGCGTCTTCGGCCCGAACGGCAAGCGTGAGAACACCGGTGTGGAACTGAGTGTGTTCGGTGAACCGCTCGATGGTTTCCGTCTGCTCGGCGGTGTGATGTACATCGACAGCGAGTTGAGCAACACCACCAATGGCACCTTCGACGGCAACCGGGCGCCGGCCACGCCGAAATACAACGTCAACCTGGGCGCCGAGTGGGACGTGCCGACCGTACAGGGCCTGACCCTGACCAGCCGCGGCATCTATTCCAGCTCGCAGTACCTGGACCAGTCCAACAACAAGGAAATCGACTCCTGGGAGCGTTTCGACGTGGGCGCACGCTATGCGTTCAAGGTCGAGGAAAAGAACATCACCCTGCGTGCCAATGTCGAGAACGTGGCGGACAAGCGCTACTGGAGTTCGGCCGGTGCCTCGGATGACAGCGAGCCTGGTTTGACGCTGTCGACCCCGCGCACCTATCTTCTTTCGGCGACCGTTGACTTCTGATCCACCCGTGTCATGCGCCCCAGGGATCGGGGCGTCTTCGTTGGACCATGACCTGATTCGTATATGAGGAAGGACCTATGCACCCCATCAGTTAATGAGCATTAAGACACTTGCGTATAAGTCGCTATCTGTCCGTAGCCTATAGCGAAGTTGTCAGTTGTATTAAAAGATCATGGCAAGATCATGGCGCTTCCGAAGTTCATACCAGGTTTATTAACTTGGTTTTTTGCGTGCCTGATAGTTTTTAAAGTAGTTGAAATCGCTATATGTAAATTTCCAAATAGGTTGTAAGAATTAGTTGCAACAACTCGGTAATGAGAATAAGTTGCATATCGACTTTAACGAGGGTGAAGCGATGTTGAATGATGGCGTATTGCACTCTAATACTTTGCAAAAAACCAATGCCGACTATTTGGCTCGACAAAGCAAGTTCGAATCTAATGTACGCAGTTATCCACGCAAGTTGCCACTGGCCATTGCCAAGGCGCACGGGCTCTGGGTGACCGATGTCGAGGGCAATACTTACCTCGACTGTCTGGCCGGCGCCGGTACTTTGGCCTTGGGGCACAATCATCCGGCCGTCATGGCCAGCCTCGACAGCTTCCTCGCTTCAGGCCTGCCGATGCATACCCTGGACCTGACCACCGCGGTCAAGGACGCTTTCAGCGAAACCCTGCTCAGCCTGCTGCCGAACCAGGGTCGTGATTACTGCCTGCAATTTTGCGGGCCGTCCGGGGCGGATGCAGTGGAGGCCGCGCTGAAACTGGCCAAGACTTACACCGGTCGCAACAACATCATCAGTTTCTCCGGGGCCTACCATGGCATGACCCACGGCGCCCTGGCCCTGACCGGCAACACGGCGCCGAAAAATGCCATCGCCAGCCTGATGCCCGGGGTGCAGTTCATGCCGTACCCCCACCAATACCGCTGCCCGCTGGGCATCGGCGGTGAGGCCGGGGTCGAGGCCTTGACTCACTATTTCACCCAGTTCATCGAAGACGTCGAAAGCGGCGTGTCACTGCCGGCGGCGGTGATCCTTGAAGCGGTGCAGGGTGAAGGCGGTGTCAACTGTGCGCCCGCGAGCTGGCTGCGGGCGATCCGCGAGGTGACGCGCAAGCACGGCATCCTGCTGATCCTCGACGAAGTGCAGACCGGTTTCGGCCGCACCGGCAAGATGTTTGCCTTTGAACACGCCGACATCGAGCCGGACCTGATCGTCATGTCCAAAGCGGTCGGTGGCGGTTTGCCCATGGCAGTGCTGGGCATCCGTCGTGAATTCGACGCCTGGGAGCCAGGCAATCACGCCGGGACTTTCCGCGGCAACCAGATGGCCATGGCCGCCGGGCTGGCCACGTTGCAGGTGCTGCAACAGCAAAACCTCGCCGCCCAGGCCGAGCGCCGTGGCCAGTGGCTCAAGGACCGACTGGTCGAGTTGCAGGCGCATTATCCGGCCCTCGGCCAGGTGCGCGGCCGCGGCCTGATGCTGGGTATCGAGATCGTCGACGAGCGCCAGCCGGCGGATCGCCACGGGCATTTCCCGATGGACCCGGCGCTGGCCGTGGCCATCCAGCAACAGTGCTTCAAACAAGGCCTGTTGCTGGAACGCGGCGGACGTAAGGGCAATGTCATCCGCTTGTTGCCGCCATTGATTATCGACGATGAACAATGCCAGCAAGTTATCCAGCGTTTTGATAACGCGATGGCCGCAGCGTTATTGCAGTTACGCCCTTGAATGAATCAATTGAAGTTGCATTAGCAGTCCGCTGAGTTGCAGTTTGATGGCAGGGCTGAAAATAACTTTGATGGTCGTCTGATTGTTTAAAAAGGTTCAGTGACGTGATGTCGTTACGTGGGGTTTCGTTGGCCGTAAAACAGGTCGATCAGCAACTAATTTTTTCGCCATATAACGTGTCCAGTGGCCTCGCGGGCTACTGTGGAGCACCCATGAATCATCCAGATCGCAGTGTTTTATCGAATATGGTCAGTGAGTTGGCAACGACGCGTGCGTTGCTTAATTGTTTGATCAAAGAGTTCGCCTTGCCGGAAAACTGCCTCAGTTACAGTTGGCCGGCGCAGATGCAAGGCATCGCCCCGGGCAGTTACCTCGAGGGGCTGGAATGGAAGGGCATTCCCCTGACCATCAGCCTGCCCAACCAGCAGCAGTTCTTTGTGATGGTGGACCGCCGTGATGGTCTGGGCAGTCACCGTTACCTGTCAGACGTTTATGCCCGGCGTGGCGAGGGCGACTGGTCGTGCCTGAGGTTTGCCGAGTTCGTCGAGCAGTTGCTCGCGGCGTGCGAACACATGACCCGCGCCAGCAACGACGAATTGCTGGATCAGGTGTTGCAAAGCCAGTTGCTGACCGCGGCCATCGTCGGCCACAACATGGACGGCCAGCATCCGGCACCCCTCAGCGGTTACCTCGCCAGCGAGCAGGGCTTGTGGTTCGGTCATCCGAACCATCCGGCACCCAAGGCGCGCCTGTGGCCAGCTCATCTGGCTCAGGAAACCTATGCCCCGGAATTCCAGGCCCGCACGCCATTGCACCTGTTCGAGGTGCCGCTGGAAGGATTGAACGTCGGAGCCAACGGCCTGAGCAAAGCCCAAGTGCTGGCCGGTTTTGCCGATCAGGCGCAGGCGCGGCCGGGGCACGCGGTTATTTGCATGCATCCGGTACAGGCCCAGCTGTTCATGCAGGATGGCCGGGTTCAGCGTTTGTTGAAATCCGCGTCCATCGTCGACCTTGGCGCCACAGGGCTGATGGCCAACCCCACAGCGTCCATCCGCACCTGGTACATCGAGGGCCATGAGTTCTTCATCAAGGGCTCGCTGAATGTGCGCATCACCAACTGCGTCAGGAAAAACGCCTGGTACGAATTGGAAAGCGCACTGATGATCGACCGAGTCTTTCGTAACCTCCAACTGACCCGGCCCGAAACCCTTGGCGGGCTCTCGGTGGTGGCCGAACCGGGCAATCTGAGCTGGGCGCCGCAACAGGCCAGCGAAGCCGATAACCACTGGTTCCGCGAACAGACCGGGGCGATTCTGCGGGAGAACTTCTGCCTCGACACCGGCACCGACTGCAGCATCATGGCCGGTACGCTGTTCGCTCGTGGCCTGCATTTACCGCCGTTGGTGCATGAGTTTCTGAGCCGGTTCAACAGCAACGACATCGACGATCAAACGCTGTTGAGCTGGTTCGACGACTATCAGGCGCTGCTGCTGCGGCCGGTGCTGGCGCTGTTCTTCAACCACGGCATCGTGATGGAACCGCACCTGCAGAACAGCGTGCTGGTGCATGACAACGGTCGTCCTCAGCGCTTGCTGCTGCGGGATTTCGAAGGGGTCAAACTGACCGACGAACTGGGTGCTTCCCGGATCGACGCAGACGTTCATCCGCGGGTACGTGAGTCGCTGCTCTATTCCCGTCAGCAAGGCTGGAATCGCATCGTCTATTGCCTGTTCGTCAACAATTTGTCCGAGGCGGTACTGGCCCTGAGCTGGGAGCGTCCGCACCTGGCGCCGCTGATGTGGCAACGGGTGGAGCAGCAATTGATCAGCATCCGCGCCGAATTGACCCGTGCGGCGCCGGAGTTGGACGCACTGATCGCCGGTCAGCCGATTGCCTGCAAAACCAACCTTAAGGTTCGCCTGGCCGCCAAGGCTGATCGCCAGGCCAGCTACGTCAGTCTGGTGTCCCCGTGGGGCAAGGAAGCCAAGCATGGATAAGCTGCCCGCAGCGGTATTGGCCGCCATCGACGAAGCCCGCACGCAGTACGAAGATCCGCTGGCGCTGTTCATCTATGACCTCGATGCGTTGAAACAGCACGTGACGCAGGTGATGGCGACGCTGCCCGAAGGCGTGGAGCTTTACTACGCGATCAAGGCCAACAGTGAACCGCAGATCCTCGCTGCCATCGCGCCGTTGGTGCATGGGTTCGAGATTTCCTCCGGCGGCGAGATCGATCGTCTCCAGGCCTGCCCGACGCGCAAGCCATTCATCTTCTCCGGCCCCGGCAAACTGGATTCTGACCTGCGTTCGGCGCTGCAACACCAGGTCGAAGCGATTCACATTGAAAGCCTGAATGAAATTGTCCGCCTGCAACGTCTGGCACTGGAAACGGGGCGCGTGCAAGACGTCTTGCTGCGGATCAACCCCGAACTGCCGTCGCCGCTCTCCAGCAAACTCGCGATGGCCGGCACGGCCACACCGTTCGGGATCGATGAGTCGGAGCTGGCCCAAGCGGTGAGCTGGGTCGATAACGCCAGCCACCTGCGGCTCAAGGGTTTCCATGTGCATGCGATGTCCCATCAGTCGCTGGTGGAGCGCCATGAACAATTGCTTGATCTGTACCTGCAGCGCTGGCCGCAATGGAAAGCGTTGTCGGCCGATCCTGCGGCGATCACTCATCTCAATGTGGGCGGTGGCATCGGCGTTAACTACCTCGGGCCGCAGCAATTCGATTGGCAGCGCTTGTGTACGCATTTGGGCCAGAGCCTTGCAGCGTGTGCCGATGCGCCCATCGTGCGCTTTGAGCCCGGTCGTTTCATCAGCGCCTTTTGCGGCTACTACGCCATTGAAGTGCTGGACAAGAAAACCAGTCACGGCAAGCACTTCCTGGTCTGTCGGGGCGGCACCCATCAGTTCCGTCTGCCGGTTGCCCAGGGGCATGATCACCCGGTCATTCATCTGCCCCGGCATCGCGTAACGCCAACAGCGCCACAACAGGAGTGGACCGTCGTGGGGCAACTCTGCACGCCCAAGGATGTGCTGAGCCGCGATTGCCCGCTCACGGAAGTGGAGATCGGCGACATGCTGGTGCTGCCGCTGGCGGGTGCCTATGGCTACAACATCTCCCATGCCGACTTCCTCTGTCATCCGCGACCGCCGCAGGTGTTTGTGCAACAGGCCGGAGTCGCCCCGTGGGATTGACGTTTGCCGTGCCGCGCTGGTTGGTGGTGGTCAATGTGTTGTTGGGCACGCTGACGGTCAGCCTGAACAACAGCTCGCTGAATCCGGCGTTGCCGGCGTTCATGGAGGCCTTTGATATCGGCCCGCTGTTGGCCACCTGGATCGTGGCTGCGTTCATGGTGAGCATGGGCATGACCATGCCTCTCACCAGTTTTCTCAGTCAGCGGATGGGGCGCAAATCCCTGTATTTGTGGGGCGTGGCGTTGTTTGTCTGCGGTTCGCTGCTGGGGGCGTTGGCCAACTCCATCGCGCTGGTGATTGCCGCGCGCGTGGTGCAAGGCATCGCCAGCGGGCTGATGATTCCGCTGTCGCTTGCGATCATTTTTTCGGTGTACGCCAAGGGCGAGCGGGGCAGGGTTACTGGCCTGTGGGGCGCGGCAGTCATGCTGGCGCCGGCATTGGGGCCCTTGTGCGGGAGCCTGATGCTGGAGTGGTTCAGTTGGCGCTCGCTGTTCCTGATGAATGTGCCGATTGGCCTGCTGGCGCTGATCCTTGGCGTCGGTGTTTTGCCAGCTTCTGAAGCATCGGAACGCAAACCTTTCGACCTGGCGGGTTACGTGCTGATCGCGACGGGCATCGGTCTGCTGATGATTGCTGTTGGCCGTCTGCGCCATGCCGAAGCCCTCACTGATCCGCTCAACCTCGGCATGCTGCTGGCTGCGATCCTGTGCCTGGTCGCGTTTGTACGACTGGAACTGAACCGGACCGCGCCGCTGCTCAACCTGCGCATCTTTGCCCTGCGCGGTTATCGCTTGAGCGTGATCATCGCCGTGGTGCAGTCGGTCGGCATGTTCGAATGCCTGGTCCTCCTGCCGCTGCTGGTGCAAGTGGTGATGGGCTACAGCGCTATCTGGACCGGCCTTTCGCTGCTGTGCACGGCGATGTTCGCCAGCCTGTTCGGGCATCTCGGCGGCAAGTGGCTGGATCGTCACGGCCCGCGTGGCGTCGTGCTCTGGGGATTGCTGCTGACCGGGGGCGCCACATTGGGACTGGGCGTGCTGGGGGCTGGCGCTTCAATCGGGGTGGTGTTTTTCCTGATGATGGTCCGCGGCGCCGGGCTGGGCCTGTCCTATATCCCCATCACCACCGCCGGCCTCGATGCGCTGCCTGAACCGATGGTTACTCAGGGCGCGGCGATGAACAACATTTCCCGCCGTCTCGTGTCGTCGCTGGCCATCGTGATTGCCTCGCTCTGGCTCGAGTTTCGCCTGGCCGCCGATTCGGCGGGCGGCATTGTTTCGGTGGCGACCCCGGGGGCGATCAGCGAGGTCTTCATGGCCACCGGCATCCTCATCCTGCTGGCATTGCCCTGTGCCTGGCGTTTTCCCGTTCACGCATCCGACGAGCCGGCCGAGGCATTGCCCTCAGCCCTCGAACACCGTTAATTCTTTCATGGACAAGGTTATGACTATGGCGACTTCTTCACAGGCAACACCTCAGGCTGCGGATTCAGCACCCGGCGTCTGGCTGGCGGCGGCCGATCCGCGCCACTATCAGCAAGTGGAACAGCGCGTGGTGGGCCAGCTGCTGCAAACGCTGCTGTATGAAAACGTCCTGCCGTATCGCCATTCGCCGCTCGATGGCGGCCAGTACCGCTTTGTCGTCAGCGGCGTTGATGCGCAGCAACAACCGGTGGAGTACCACTGCAGCGGATTGCTCAGTGAAAGCTTCGAGCTGATCCGCCTCGACTATGCCAGTCTCGAACGCGTTGATGCGTTGGGCGCGCGCCGCCAGCCGCACCTTCATCAAGCATTGGCGGAGCTGCTGAGCGAACTTCAGGACAGCCCGCACCTGCCACGCTTCACCCATGAGCTTGAACAAACGATGCTCAAGGATCTGCAATCGCGCAGCCAAGGTTACCAAGCGGCCAAGCCAGCCCATCAACTGGATGTGGATGCGCTGGAACAGCACTTCATGGATGCCCACAGCTATCACCCTTGCTACAAATCGCGCATCGGTTTCTCGCTCAAGGACAACGCCCATTACGGGCCGGAATTTGCCGCGCCCATCGCGATTGTCTGGCTGGCCGTGGCCAAATCCTGCGGGGCGATGAACATCTCGCAGCAGCTGGATTACGACGGATTTATCCAGCAGGAGTTCGGACTTCAGCGCTGGCAGCAACTCGCCGAGCGTCTCACCGACCAAGGCAAGGCGATGGGCGATTACTGGCTGATGCCGGTGCACCCGTGGCAGTGGGAAAACATCATCGTTCCTGTTTTCTACCCCGAGCTGGTCAGCGGTGAAGTGATCTATCTGGGCACCACGGATGACCGTTATCAGGCGCAGCAGTCGATCCGCACCCTGGCCAACGTCACTGAGAAAAAGCGGCCTTACGTCAAGCTCGCGCTGAGCATGACCAATACCTCCAGCACCCGAATTCTGGCCCGGCATACAGTGATGAACGGCCCGATCATTACCGACTGGTTGCAGCAGTTGATCGGCAGCGACAGCACCGCCCGCGACCTTGGCTTTGTGATTCTTGGTGAGGTGGTCGGCGTCAGTTTTGACTACGATCACCTGCCCGCCACGCGGATGTCCCAGGCCTACGGCACGATGGGCACGCTGTGGCGCGAGAGCATTCACCAGTACCTGCAAGATGATGAGCAAGCGGTGCCGTTCAATGGTTTGAGTTCGGTGGACAATCGCTACGGCTCGGGTGAACAGACCCCGTTCATCGATGCCTGGATCGCTCAATACGGCCTGCACGCCTGGACGCGCCAACTGTTGCAGGTGGCAGTGTCGCCGATCATTCACATGCTGTACGCCGAAGGCATCGGCATGGAATCCCATGGGCAGAACATCGTCCTGATCGTGAAGCAGGGCTGGCCGCAGCGTATTGCCCTGAAAGACTTCCACGACGGCGTGCGCTATTCGCCGCAGCACCTTGGGCGCCCGGATTTGTGCCCGACCCTGGTGCCGCTGCCCGCCAGCCACGCCAAGCTCAATCGCAATTCGTTCATCCTCACCGACGACCTGGATGCGGTCCGGGATTTTTCCTGTGATTCGTTCTTTTTCATCGCCCTGGCCGAGATGGCGATCTTCCTGCATCAGCACTATCAGCTGGAAGAAACCTTGTTCTGGCAGATGACCGCCGAGGTGATCACCGCTTACCAGACCGAGCATCCGCAACACCGTCCGCGTTATGCAGCGTTTGATGTCTTCGCGCCGTTCTACGAAGTGGAAGAACTGACCAAGCGCCGCCTGCTGGGCGACGGCGAGCGTCGTTTCAAATCGGTTCCCAATCCGCTGCACGCATTCCGGCCGCAATCATGCTGAGGACCAATCTGCTCAAGCAGAAGCTCAGAACCGGTGAGCCGGTCTACGGCCTGATCAGTTCGATTCCGTCGCCAGCGGCCGTCGAACTGATTGCCGAGGCGGGTTTCGATTTCGTGATCATCGATATGGAACACGTGCTGATCAATCCCGAGACTGTGGAGAACATGATCCGCACCGCCGAGAGTTACGCGCTGACCCCGCTGGTGCGGGTGGCGGACCTCAACCCGAAAACCCTGCTGCGCCTGCTCGATGGGGGCGCCCAGGGCATTGTCTTGCCGATGATCGAAGGCCCCGAGCCTTTGGCCGAAAGCATTCGTGCCTGCAAATACCATCCGCAGGGCACCCGCAGCCTGAATGCCGGTCGCCCCGGTGCCTTTGGCAAACACAGCCTGGCGGAGTACGTCGCGCTGGCCAACGAGCAAATCATGGTCGTGGCGATGATCGAAAGTGCCGAAGGTGTGCGACGCGCGGCGGAAATTGCTGCCGTGCCCGGCCTCGACATGATCCTCGAAGGGGCCGCCGACTTGTCGCAATCGATGGGCATGCCCTGGCAGATCGACCGGCCCGAGGTGCAGCAAGCGCTGCTCTCCAGTTGGCAAGCGGCGAGTGCCGCAGGTGTGCCGTATTGCGCGATTCCACGTCAGCCGGGTGACCACGAACGGTGGTTGAGCCGGGGCGTTAAAAGTTTTGTTTTGGGTGACGAGCGTGGCATCGCTTTTCGCGCCCTCCAGGCCAAATTGGCCGCCACTTCAGCAGAAGGAAAATAATCGGATGAACTTCACCACAATGGCCGCCGACAAGGTGATGCAGGATCTGGTCGATTGTTTGCTGGCCGAACATTTTTTCGGCACCGAGCCGCTGAATCTGGTGACGCTCTCGTCATCGGCTGATCAGCCGTTTACCGGGTTGAGCGCCGAACAACGGATTTGGGAATGGCCTACCGATCCCCAGGGTTGCATCGTTATTGCCCTGCGTCCCGGCATTACCCAGCAATGGGAGAAAGTACCGGGCACGCCGGTTTGGGCGCGACAGAATGACCAACTGACCGCGCTGTCACCCGAGGCTTTCACGACCCAGGTGTTGGCAGGGATGACGGATCGCTACCCGGACAATGAAAAAGGCTTCGCCCTGTTTCTGGATGTGCTGCGCACCAGCTTCCGGCAAACCGAATTGTCCCTGGCCCATCGGGTCGACAGCGAAGGCTTGCTGGAAAAGAGCAACGCAGACTTTTTCCTGACGATGGAGCAGTGGGCTTCGTTGCGTGATCGTCCCTACCATCCGCTGGCCAAGGCCAAGCAGGGTTTGGACGATGCGGAATATCAGCAGTATCAGGCGGAGTTCGCCCGTCCGGTAGCGCTCAATTGGGTCGCGGTCGATCGCACGTTGCTGCAATGCGGCGTCGGTGTGACGGACCTGGCGCAGAGTTATCCCGCTCAATACCTGTTGCCGCCGCTGTTGCAGGCCAACTTGCAACAGGAGCTGCAGCAGCGGGGGATTGCCCAGAGCCACATCGCGCTGCCGGTGCACCCGTGGCAGTTCGAGCACGTACTGGAGGCGCAACTCGGCGACGCGTTCGCCAAGGGTGATTGCCAGCGACTGGACTTCACCGACGGTGATTTCTTCGCCACCTCGTCGTTGCGCTCGATGACCCCGTGCTTCAACAGCGCCGATTACCTCAAGTTGCCGATGGCCATTTATTCCCTCGGTGCGTCGCGTTATCTGCCCGCAGTAAAAATGATCAACGGCGGCTTGAGCGAGGCGCTGCTGCGTCAGGCACTGAGCAAGGATCAAACGCTGCAGCAGTCGCTGCACCTGTGCGACGAAACCAAATGGTGGGCGTTCATGCCGCCAGACGCGACGCTGTTCGACGAAGCGCCGCGTCACCTGTCGGCCATGGTGCGCGGCTATCCACCTGCGCTGCTGGAAGATCCTGACACCCGACTGGTGCCCATGGCTGCATTGGGCACGCCACTGCCGGGTAGCAATCAGCACTTCTTCGATGACTGGATGGGCTACCGTCAACTGCCGACCAACGCCGCGTCGGTGATGACGCTGTTCCGCGAGCTGTGCCACAGCTTCTTCGATATCAACCTGCGGATGTTCCGCATCGGCATGCTGGGGGAAATTCACGGGCAGAACGCGGTGCTGGTGTGGAAGGCCGGTTATGCACAGGGCTTGCTGTTGCGCGATCACGATTCGTTGCGCATCTTCGTGCCGTGGCTGGAACGCAACGGCCTGGCCGACCCGGCTTACCGGCTGAAGAAGGGGCATGCCAACACGCTGTACCACGATCGCCCTGAAGACCTGCTGTTCTGGTTACAGACCCTGGGTATTCAGGTCAACCTCCGCGCGATCATCGATACGCTGGCTGAGGTCTACGCATTGCCGGCGACCGGGTTGTGGACGGCGATGGGCGAGGTGCTCAACGAGTTGATCGACACCATCGAGTTTGACGCCGAGGCGCGGATGATGATCAAGCACCAGTTGTTCGAAGCGCCACATTGGCCGCAGAAATTGCTGCTCACCCCGATGATCGAACGCGCGGGCGGCCCTGGCAGCATGCCGTTTGGCAAAGGGCAGGTGGTCAACCCGTTTCACAGGCTCGATCGTAATGCCTGAACCGCGATGTGAACCCTCCAGGCGCACGCTGTTGCGCCTGTCCCTGGGGGCGCTTGCCCTCAGGTTTTCCGCGCCAGCGTGGGCCGAGGCTGGCGCCGCGCCGTTGCGGGTGATCACCCTGTTTCAGGGCGCCACCGACTGCGCCGTGGTGTTGGGCGTGACCCCGTGTGGCGTGGTTGATTCCTGGAGCGAAAAACCCACCTTTCACTATTTGCGTTGGGCTCTGGATCAGGTGCCCCATGTCGGCCTGGAAACCCAGCCCAGTCTTGAAGACATCGCGTTGCTCAAGCCGGACCTGATTGTAGCCTCGCGCTTTCGCCACGAACGCATTGCATCGTTGCTCAGGCAGATCGCTCCGGTGCTGATGCTGGAGGAAGTGTTTGAATTCAAGAAGACCCTGGCGCTGATGGGCGCTGCTTTACACCAGCAACAGAGGGCCGACGAGATTCTGAACCGATGGCAGCAACGCGTGGCACAGGTGGGTCAGCAATTGCAGCAGACATTTGCCGGACGCTGGCCACCGACGGTGTCGATACTGGACATCCGCGAGGACCACATCCGCAGTTACTTGCCGGCGAGTTTTCCGGGCTCGGTGCTCACCGAACTGGGATTCAACTGGAGTGACAGCAGCCGGGAGGCGAGTGGGGTATCGATCAAACTCACCAGCAAGGAAAGCCTTGCCGTGGTGAATGCCGACATCTTTTTTGTGTTCCTGCGCGCGCAGAACGCGGCGGTGCAGCGCAACTACGAGAGCCTGGTGCAACACCCGCTGTGGAAGCAGATGCGTGCCCCGCAGCAAGGACAGGTGTGGCAGGTCGATGGCGTCGCGTGGAGTCTGTCGGGCGGGATGTTGGGGGCGAACCTGATGCTCGACGACGTGGCCCGCGTGGCCGCCGCGCAGGTGGCCTCATGAGCCCGGGAGTAAAGCTGTGCAGCGCGGGTGTCGTGTTGCTGCTGTGCTGCGTGTTGAGCCTGGCGGTCGGTGCCACCTGGATTCCACTGCCACAGATTGCCGCAGCGTTTGTCGATCCCGACCCGCTGAGTATCAATCATGTACTGGTGACCACCACGCGCCTGTCGCGCACCCTGATGGCGATTTCCGTAGGTGCCAGTCTGGCGGTCGCGGGTGCCCTGATGCAGGCTCTGACGCGAAATCCTTTGGCATCCCCCGGATTGTTCGGGATCAACGCTGGTGCGACCTTTTTTATCATCCTGTTTTCCTCGATCTTCTCGCTCTCATCCCCGGATGCCTGGCTATGGTCGGCGTTCCTTGGCGCTGCCGTGGCAGGTTGTCTGGTATGGCTGATCGGCAACATGGGGCAGGGCAGTCTCAGTCCGCTGCGCATCGTGCTGGCGGGCGCGGCGATCGCCGCGTTGTTCTCCGCCTTCAGCCAGGCGCTGCTGGTGGTGAATCAGGATGGATTGGACACAGTGCTGTTCTGGCTGGCCGGTTCGTTGTCCGAACGCAACCTGTCGAGCGCCGCCCCCTTGTTGCTGACTGATGTGTTCGGGTTGTCGGGGGCGCTGATGCTGGCCGGGCAGGTCAACGTGCTGAACGCGGGGGAAGAGATTGCTACGGGGCTGGGGCAGAGAACCGGCCTGATCCGGCTGCTGATGAGCGTGCTGGTGATTTGTCTCGCGGGCAGCGCGGTGGCGTTGGCCGGCAGCATTGGTTTCATCGGTCTTCTGGTGCCGCACATGGTGCGCAAGGGGTTGTCCATCGACCATCGCTGGTTGTTGCCCGGTTGCGCGCTGCTCGGTGCGATTCTCCTGCTGTTGGCGGATACGCTGTCGCGGGTTTTGATCCTGCCTCAAGAAGTGCCGGTGGGGGTGATGACGGCGCTGTTTGGCGCGCCGTTTTTCATCATGCTGGCCCGGCGTGGAGGTCGTTATGGATAGGGTAGTGACCTGGCGCCGGGGCGGGTATTCCCGGCAGGTGAACCTTTCCACGTGGTTGCGGTTGGCAGCGGCGCTGGTGCTGACGGTGCTGGTGATGCTCGCCTCGTTGTCGCTGGGCAAAGTCATCCTCTCGCCCCTCGAGGTCATGCGAATCCTGTTTTCCAATCAGGACGCCAGCCTGACGTTGATCGTCGAGCAACTGCGCTTTCCACGCATTGTGCTGGCGGCGCTGGTGGGCGCTGCGTTGTCGGTGTCCGGGCTGATCCTGCAAAGCATCATCCGCAACCCGCTGGCATCGCCGGACCTGCTGGGCATCACCAGCGGTGCCAGTGCCGCCGCCGTGCTTTACCTGTCGTTCTTGTCCGCGACGCTCGGGCAACAATTTCTGCCCCTGGCCGCGATGCTCGGTGCGGCGCTGGCGACATTGGCCATTTATCTACTGGCCTGGAAGCAGGGGGCCTCACCGCTGCGACTGGTGCTGATCGGCGTGGGCGTCTCGGCGATGTTGACGGCCGCGACCACCTTCATTCTGGTGTTCAGTCCGCTGACCACCACCCTGTCGGCCTACGTCTGGTTGACCGGCAGCGTATACGGCGCCAGTTGGCCCGAACCGCTGGCGCTTGCGAGCTGGTTGTTGGGCATTTGTCCGCTGCTGGTGCTGCTGGCCCGTCAGGTGATGGTGCAACAGCTGGATGACCACCTGGCCCAGGGCATCGGCGTGCGCGTGCAATGGCTGCGGGCCGGTTTGTTGTTGGTGAGTGTGGCGTTGGCCGGTGCGGCCATTGCCTGGGGTGGGGCGATCGCGTTTGTCGGGCTTATCGCGCCGCATATTGCCAAACGCTTGGTGGCCCCGGGTTTCGCTGGACAAGCCGTGATGGCAGCCCTGATTGGCGCAATCCTGGTGATGCTGGCCGACCTGGTCGGGCGCACGCTGTTTTTGCCCCTGGATCTTCCGGCCGGGATCTTTGTCGCGGTGCTGGGCACACCCTTTTTTCTCTATTTATTGATTAAACAGCGTCATTAAGGAATTCAACGTATGACGTCGATTGCAAGTCGGGGCCTGACCCTGAGTTATCAGCGCCAGGTGATTATTGACGCGCTGGACATGCAACTGCCCAAGGGCAAGATCTCGGTGCTGATTGGCAGTAACGGCTGCGGCAAAAGTACCTTGCTCAAATCCTTTGCCCGACTGCTGAAACCGCAGCAAGGCTCGGTGATTCTCAACGGTGTGGATATCCAGCAAAAATCCACGGCGGCGGTGGCGCGTGAACTGGCCATCCTGCCCCAGACACCGACGGCGCCCGAGGGCATTACCGTTCGCCAACTCGTGGCCCTGGGTCGATACCCTTATCAGAGCTGGATGCAGCAGTGGTCGACCGAGGATGAAACCATGGTCAATCGCGCACTGACGCAGACCAGTTTGCAGGCGCTGGCGGATCGGCCGGTGGATGCCTTGTCCGGTGGGCAGCGTCAGCGCGCGTGGATCGCCATGACCTTGGCCCAGGACACCGGCATTGTGCTGCTGGACGAGCCGACGACCTTCCTCGACCTGGCTCACCAGATTGAAGTGCTGGACCTGCTGCGCGACCTCAACCGGCTCGAGAACAAAACCATCATCATGGTGCTTCACGACCTCAACCTGGCCTGTCGTTATGCCGATCATATGGTCGCGGTGCATGAGCGTACGGCATTTGCCCAGGGCCGGCCTGAGGACGTCTTGACTCAGGCGCTGGTCAAAACCGTGTTCGATCTCAACTGCAGGATTATTCCTGACCCGTTCTTCGGTACGCCGATGTGCATCCCGTTTGGTCGGGAATTGCCGCAATGAGTCTGGCTCACTACTTCACCGCGCAGGAGTGGAGCGTGTTGGGCAGTGGGTTGCGGTTGAAGGACTGCGCCGAGCGCGACCCATTACGTTCTCTGATGGCGCGTGACCTGTTACAGGAAGATGTGTGCGAGCGATTGCTGGACACATTGAGCCCGGTCATTGGCTCACCGTCGCGGGCGATCACCGCCTCGCTGCTGGGCAAGCGCCTGTCGTTCCTGGCCACCGGCGCCTGTTTGTACGCCATGTCGGTGTACGACAAAGGACTGCTGCTGTCGCTGGACAACACGGTGATCGAGTACGGCCACGATGAAGGGCTGTGGACGTCTTCGATGCCGCTGGCTCATTCCCTGCCGCTGACGTACGGGGCAGGTGAGCGCGAGGCCTGGCGGGAAACCCTGGTGCAGGCACTGTTTGCCGGGCTGCTGAAACCGCTGTGGCAAACCTTCAACCGTGTGAGTGGCGTTTCACGGCGCATCTTGTGGGAAAACTCCGCAGTGCGCGTGTATTCGTTGTATGAAAAACGCATGGCAAAAATCGACGAGCCGGCAGTGCGCGAGCGCTATGAAGCCGACTTCAACTGGTTGCTGACTCAGGCAGAACCTGCGCTGTTCGGCCTCGATTACAACCCGCTGAGCCATTTCCGTCGACCGCCGACATTGGTCGACGAGGGGCAGCGCAGCATTCGTTTTCGGCGAACGTGCTGCTTCTACTACCTGGCTACCGAGCCCGCTGAATATTGTTCAACCTGCCCACTATTGCGTCCGGGGAAATGCCGATGAGTTATCAGATCAATCCGCGCCAGCAGAAGGTCGCCCCGGAGTTGCTCAGCGCCTACCGGTCGATCCCTTCGTCAACCATCGGCCATTTCTCCGATAGAGGTTTCCTGCGGGGGATCAAGCCGCTGTTCAACAACATCCGCGTGGTTGGCAATGTCGTCACCGTCAAAGTCTTCCCACCGGATGGCAGCATTTTGCGTGAAGCGCTGTTGCTGAGTGAGCCCGGCGACGTGCTTGTGATCGAATGTGTGGGCGACGAGGAGTGTGGCTGCTGGGGAGAACTGCGCACCCTGGCCGGGCTGATTAAAGGGTTGGCCGGAGTGGTGGTGTCGGGTGCGGTCACGGATGTCAGCGCATTGCGTCTCCATGGGTTGCCGGTCTTTTGCCGGGACGTCAGTGCGTACACGACTCGCGGCATTGGCGACCATGGGGAAGTCAATCAGTCGATCAATGTGGGCGGGGTTCAGGTGCAGCCGGGGGACCTGGCCATTGGTGATGATGACGGCGTCTTCATCCTCGATGCCAGGCGTGCGGCCGAGCTGCTTCCCGAGTTCCTGGCCAAAGAGGAAATGGACCAGCAGCGCAGGGCCGAATTCTTGCAGAGGCTCAATCAGCGAAGGGGCTGACTTCCCGAGCTGAAATGAAAAGGGGCAACTGCGCAGTTGCCCCGTTTTTGCGTCTGGTCGGTCAGAAGCCGAGCTTGTCGCGCAGTCCGTAATACCAGGCGCCCAACGCAGCGAACGGCGTACGCAGCAGTTGTCCGCCGGGGAACGGGTAGTGAGGCAGGTCGGCAAACGCGTCGAAACGCTCGGCCTGGCCACGCAACGCTTCGGCCAGGACCTTGCCTGCCAGATGGGTGTACGTCACGCCATGGCCGCTGCAACCCTGGGAATAGTAGATGTTGTCGCCCAGGCGTCCGACTTGAGGAAGACGCGACAAGGTCAGCAGGAAATTGCCGGTCCAGGCGTAATCGATCTTCACGTCCTTGAGCTGCGGAAAGGCCTTGATCATCTTCGGCCGAATAATCGCCTCGATGTTCGCCGGATCCCGCGCGCCGTACACCACACCACCGCCGAAGACCAGGCGCTTGTCGGCGGTCAAACGGTAGTAGTCGAGCAGGTAGTTGCAGTCCTCGACGCAGTAATCCTGCGGCAACAGGCTCTTGGCCAACGCGTCGCCCAGGGGTTCAGTGGTGATCACCTGAGTCCCGCAGGGCATCGATTTGGCGGCCAGTTCCGGCACCAGATTACCGAGGTACGCGTTGCCCGCAACGATGATGAACTTGGCCCTGACCTTGCCCTGAGGCGTATGCACCACCGGACTCGCGCCGCGCTCGATGCGTACCGCCGGCGATTGCTCATAAAGGGTGCCGCCCAGCGACTCGACCGCTGCTGCTTCGCCCAACACCAGGTTCAGCGGATGAATGTGCCCGCCGCTCATGTCGAGCATGCCGCCAATGTACTGATCGCAAGCGACCACTTCACGGATGCGACGCTGATCCATCAATTCAAGCTGCGTGTGACCGAACCGCTCCCACAGACGCTTCTGGGATTCCAAATGGCCCATCTGCTTGGCGGTAATGGCGGCGAATACACCACCGTCCTTCAAGTCGCACTGGATATTATATTTGGCAACCCGCTCACGAATGATCCGCCCACCTTCGAACGCCATCTGCCCCAGCAACTGAGCCTGCTTGGGACCGACACTGCGCTCGATCACATCGATGTCGCGGCTATAACTGTTAACGATCTGGCCACCGTTACGCCCCGACGCACCAAAACCTACCTTCGCCGCTTCAAGCACCGTGACCCGGAAACCGTTTTCCAGCAGAAACAGGGCAGAGGACAGACCGGTGTAACCGGCACCGATCACACAGACATCAGTCTCCACGTCATCCTGCAAGGCCGGGCGCGGCGGAACCGCATTGGCCGATGCGGCGTAATAGGATTCCGGGTAGGGGGTGTTCGCCATCCTGCAGCCTCTGTTTAATATATTTTACGAGTGCATCGATCCTACCCGAGATAAAAATCGACCGCCAGCCACCGCAAAATCTTCTTTGCAGCGGCGAAATTAAATATTTTGCATATTCATAGGGTTAGCTCGAAAAAAGGTGTTGACACCCCTCCGGAATTCCGTAGAATGCCGCCTCACAGCAGGCACGTAGCTCAGTTGGTTAGAGCACCACCTTGACATGGTGGGGGTCGTTGGTTCGAGTCCAATCGCGCCTACCAAACAAAATCCGCTCTGCTGGGCGGTGTGAAGGGGAATCCGAAAGGGTTCCCCTTTTTCTTTGCCTAAGAAAACGTTCACAAATTATAGGCTTCGTTCACACAAGGCAATGTGAACGTGGATTCATGCCTGCCTCTGTTCACACTCAGAATTGTGAACGACTCTACCTAACCTATTGATACGTAAGGCGCGAGCACTATCTTGTCTAGGTGGTGGTACGTTCGCAAGCTCACTCCCTTGCCCGTTGTTCGTACCTCACAAGGGCAGGCTTTCTAACCAACTGAGCTACGTGCCTGCTGTGAGGCGATAGACGCCTATCGGCCACGCTCTACATCCAACGCCATGTGTTAAATCGTGAACGCCCATAGGTGATGCTGTAGGAATTCCTGTGAGGGTTTGTTTAACAGGGGTGGGGCAGGGGGTTAGGGGAGGGGTGCTTATGTATGCAATGTCGCTCATGAATTTCTAGCGGAAACTCAGGATGTCGAGGTGACATCACTCCCTCTGAGGTGCGAAGGTAGCCTCTCAGCAAGTGAGTAGCAGGGAGTGCGTTTATGAATCCGGTGGGTATATTTAAGGCGGTTGCTGTCGTCTGGTCTGGTCTGGTCGGGTCGGAAGTTCGGGAATCGGGTTGCGGACTATTTATGTGTGAATAGGCGTCTATTTCATAGCGCTGTTGAGTTGGGAGGGCTAAGCCGGCACCTTATTTTATTAGGTTTGGCGTCCAATGCTAATCAGTCTATTGGAGATACGGCAACACTTGTGAGTGGGTATTTGGTTGATGGGCTTGAGGAAATGCGGGCTGCGTTCGGAGAGCAGCAATTGATACTGAGTGCAATAAAAAACGTTCAGATGTTTCGGGGGGAGGTGGAGGGAATCGATCAGATGGAGCTAATGCGGTCTGTGCCTTTTAATAGAGGGTTAGCTTATCGGACAGCACGGTAAGTGTTTCGCTGCCTTGATCTCTTGATTGGTTTTAAACTGGGTGTTATAAGGTGGTCTAAGGCAAACGTGTAGTGGTCTAATGAAACCGGACACCCATTTAGGCGAGAATGCTCGCCAGATCGAGGTGTCAGATGACCAAACAACGCCGCTCCTTTACTCCT
>NZ_JBNDJH010000020.1:0-134581 GCF_050434865.1 Pseudomonas silensiensis | reverse complement strand
ATGGTAGTGTGGGGTTTCCCCATGTGAGAGTAGGTCATCGTCAAGATTAAATTCCGAAACCCCTATCTGCGTATGCAGGTAGGGGTTTTGTTTTGTCCGCAGGAAAGTGGCGTGGCGAACAAGGGACAGTCCATCCGCTGTCCCAGGTTCCAGTAGCATCGTCAATGGAACCACCCGACGATCTACATGGAAAGTCCGTCATTGCTGTGCCTTACTCCAGACACAACTCATGGAGCGACGTCGATGCGGCGTAGAGGCACAAAATTCTGGTTGTGGACCAACACGCGGTTACCCCTCCATACGCATGAAGAGGTACTCAGCAATGGTCTGCACATCGAGGTGCAAGCACGGGTCAGTCATGAGGGGGTTACACAGGTATTTATAGGCGTCTACGACACTGACGGCTGGGCGATTTGCGAGGAGTTTCATGACCGCTACGCAGGTGAGCATTACTGTGTGGCGTTGAAGTGGGGGGCGCAGCGGGCGAGGGAAGTTGTGGCGGACACGCAGGAATTCGTCGCGCCGCACCGGGTGCAACTGACCTTGAGTCCGGTGATCACCGATGAGTCGGTACTGGCGCTGCGGCAGATGGAAATGACCGAGCGCGAGTCGTTGAAGCTCAGGTCCGAAGATGCCTGGTCGGAGTATATGGCTGCCAAGGCAGCCATGCTGGTGCTGATGCGCTCAACCAAAGTCGACCCCAAGGACTGGGCCGATCACAAGGATCGGCTCAGGCAGGCCATCGATCGACGAGCCTGCGTACAGCGCGCCTATCTGTGCTGACCCGCTCTCAGATCTGGGAGCGTCGAAGAGCCTCAATCGTTTCGATCAGCTCATCGTAGGACACCGGTTTTCCAATGTGCTGGTCAAAGCCCGATTGCCGTGATTTTTGAATGTCGCTGTGGGCGCCATAGCCGGTCAGTGCAATGGCTGGCACATCTTTGACCAGCGGCAACTGACGCAATGCGCTCATCAGCTCGTGGCCGTTCATGACCGGCATGCCCAAGTCAGCGATGATCAGGTCGAAACGGGTGCTTTTTGCCGCGGCCAAAGCCGCCACCGGACGGTCGAAGGCAATCACTTGCGCGTCTTCCATTTCCAGCAGCATTTTCAAGGTTTCCAGCACGTCAGCGGAGTCGTCGACCAGCAGGATCGTCAAACCGCTCAGCCGGCCTGAAGCTTCTTCGACCTGGGTCAGGGTTTGAGCTTCACCCTTGGTCTGGGCCAAGGGCAGATAAACCGTGAAGGTACAACCCGTTCCCACCCCGGCAGAGTTCACCTCAACCGTTCCCCGTTGGGCCTCGGTCAACTGACGGACCAAGGACAAACCGATCCCCAGACCCTCACGGTTGTGGCTGACGTGCTGCTTTTCAGCCTGGCCGAACAGGTCGAACACGTGATCGAGGTTCTCGGGTGCGATGCCTGTACCGTTGTCTTTGACATCCAGTCGCGCCATGTTTCCAACCTGGCAGGCGATCAATTGCACGCGGCCGTTGGAGGGCGTGAATTTCAGCGCGTTATTCACCAGGTTCCAGATGATCTGCTCCAGGCGCGTCGGGTCGGCATGGACCATCAAGGCGTCTGAAGGCACGTGTAGCTCGACGGTGGCATCGTGTCGGTCGTTGAGCACGACGGCGTGAATATCGCGCAACACACCGGCCAGATCGACAGCAATGGGTTTCAGTTTGAGTTTGCCGGTGCGCACCCGCGCCACATCCAGCAGATCATCGATGATCCGTGCCTGGCTGTTGACGGCGTCGCAGATGGTGTTGACGGCCTTGGCGGCCGGCGCCACCGACTTGGTCACCGGCAAGCGACGCAGCAGTTCTGCATTGAGCTGAATCAGGTTCAAAGGATGCTTGAGTTCGTGGGACATGACCGCGAAGAATTCATCCTTGAGATAGTTGGTGTTGCGCGTTTCGGCCAGTTGTTGGCTCTGTTCTTCATGCTGTCGCTTATGACCGGTCAGGTCGCGGGCGATTTTGACGTAGCCTTTGAGATTGTCGCCGCTAAGCAAGGTCACCTCGCCGCTGCAAAAGAAGCGGTTGCCGTCTTTGCGCACGTGCCAGCGCTCATCTTCGCTGCGGCCATGGGTGCGCACTGACAACAGTTCGTTTTCAGGCACCCCGGACGCACGATCTTCAGGCGAGAAAATGAAGTCGTAATAGGCGCCCTCGGCCTCAGCCTTGCTGTAACCGAAAATCAATTCGGCGCCTTTGTTCCAGGTAGTGATCACGCCCTGCTCATCGAGGGTGATGATGGCGTAGTCGCGAGTGCTTTCGGCGACCAGGCGCATGCGTTCTTCGCCCAGTCGCAGCTCTTCTTCAGCCGCTCGGCGTTTGGTGATGTCAATGAACGTCAGCACGGTGCCGTCGATGTGGTCTTCGCTGGAGCGATAGGGCAGCAGGCGGGCGATGTACCAGCGGTTGTCGGTGCTGCTGACTTCGCGTTCGATCATGTTTAGCGATTCGAACACCTGCGCCGCGTCTGCGACCAGGTCCTCGTAATGCAGGCGATGGGTAATGTCGAGCAAGGAGCGCCCGGTATCCACCGGCAACATGCTGAAGATGTCAGTGGCACGTGGGGTGAACCACTTGATACGCATGCCACGATCGACAAACACCGTGGCGATGTCGGTGGAGGCGATCAGGTTGGTCAGGTAGTCGTTGATCTTGTCGGTTTCTTCGACTTTGGTTTTCAGCTCGTAGTTGACCGTCAGCAGCTCTTCGTTGATCGACTGCAACTCTTCCTTGCTGGTCTCCAGTTCTTCGGTGGCCGAGCGCAGTTCTTCGTTGATGGCCTGCATTTCTTCGTTGGAAGCCTTGAGCTCTTCGCTGGAGACTTCCGATTGTTCGATGGTGTCCTGCAAGTGCAGCTTGGTGCGTTGCAGTTCGCGCTCAAGGTTGGACAGCACCTGGCTTTCGGTCTGTAGCACGGTGGTGGCCGCTCGTTCGGCAGGGTCGACCTCGACTTCCTCGAAAATCACCAGGACGTATTCGCCGTCCGATTCTTCATCCTTGTAGGGATGCGCGACCAGATCAATCAGGTAACTGCGCTTATCACGCTTGATTGGCACTTCGCGGGACTTGACCGGCAGGCCACTCTGCTGGACCTGGAACAGCGTTGTGCGGATTTCCAGGCGCAGTTCCGGAAGAATCAGCGTCAGCAAGTTGCGCGACAATTCACCGCCGACATGACGCAGGAAACGCCCGGCACTCTCGCTCATGTGCAGGATGTCGGCGTTGGCATCGACGATCACGCTCGGTGGTGCGGACTGTTCGAGGGCGCGTTGATGGATATCGCCAAATGACAATTTGCGCGGCGCGCTGCTTTGCGGGACCTGTTGGGACGTGTTGGTCCGCACATAACCCCCGCGCGGCATGGTCGGTGTACGCCGACTGTTGGCCGTGCCGGTCTTGGCGCGGAAGATCCGGTTGCGTTTATCCACTGGGGCGAACAATTCGTGGCACGCGTCCGCGCTCTCGGAAGATCCTAGGAACAGGAAGCCGCCGGGGCGCAGGGCAAAGTGGAACATCTGGAGGATTTCGCGTTGCACCTCGCGATCCAGATAGATCAGCAGGTTGCGGCAAACAATCAGATCGATCTGCGAGAAGGGCGGGTCGGACAACAGGCTGTGTTTGGCGAACAAAACCTTTTCGCGGATTTCCTTGCGGATTCGATAGTGATCGTCTTCCTTGATGAAATAGTGGCGCAGCCGCGAGGGTGGCACATCGGTGATGATCGCTTGTGGATACAGGCCGGCCCGGCCGACGCTGATGGCGCGTTCGTCGATGTCGGTGGCGAACAGCTGCATCGACGCCACGCTGGCGTCTAGTTGCAGTTGATCGTTGAGCAGCATCGCCAGACTGTAGGCTTCTTCACCCGTGGAGCAGCCCGCGGACCAGACCCTGATTTCTTCTTTTTCAGGTTGCGCGGACACGACAGCGCTGACCAGTTGCGGTACGACATCCCGCTCCAGGGCTTCGAAAGCCTCTCTGTCACGGAAGAAGTTGGTCACGCCGATCAGCATGTCGCCCAGCAGTGCCTTGGTTTCTTCGGGATTGTTCTGCAGATACTGGTAATAGGCACTCAGGTCCGACTGGCCGGTCACCTGCATCCGGCGTTCGATCCGGCGCAATACGGTGGCGCGTTTATAGTGTTTGAAGTCATGGCCGGTACCGGTGCGCAACTGAATCAGGATGTCGCGCAGCACTTGTTCGGCAAGTGCCGCGTCACGCTCGGACACCGCTGCAATGGTTTGCAGTTCCGGATCGTTGGCGGTGGGCAAACTGATTTCCCTGGAGTTGCGCCATAGCTCCAGCAGTTTTTGCGGCATTTCCACCACGGGCAGCACCAGGTCAACCATGCGGGTTTCGATGGCGGCGCAAGGCATGCCATCGAATTCGGCATCTTCCGGTGCCTGGGCCAGGGTGATACCACCTTGTTCCTTGATCCGTGACAAGCCAACCGCGCCATCCGAGCCGGTGCCCGACAACACCAGACAGAAGGCGCGCTCGCGGTGCACATCGGCCAGGTCGCGGAAGAACAGATCAATGGACGCGTGGCGTCCTTCGCTCGGGTCTGTGGCGCTGACCTCCAGAAAGCCATCGTTCATTGTCAGCCGTTGCGCCGGTGAAATGACGTACACCCGGTTTTTCTCGATGGCCACCGTTTCGGTCACCTGCAGAACCGGCATCTTGGTCGATTCCTGGATGATCTTGTCAGCGATGCTTTGGTGATCGGGGGATAGATGGAGAATGATCACGAACGCCATGCCATTGTCCTGGGGCATGTTTTCAAAGAACAGCTTGATCGCTTGCAGCCCGCCCGCCGACGCACCGATGCCCACCACCGGAAAGTCCAGGGTGCTGGGGCTCAGGGGCTTTCGCTCAGAATCCGTATCCGAGCGCTTGGGTGTGGTGGTCATGACTTCGGCCTTTAGCTGTGACGTAGAGCGTCTTGGTTTCAAGCGACAGGAAGCGCACTTCAATAAATCAGGATAATCCTGTTTTTTGATAACGCCTTCAAATATTTAGCGCGTACTAAACGGCATGACTTCTCAAGGGAACGGTACTACTGGCCGATAACCCGAACAGTCATGGTCTTCTTCTTAAACTGCCTGGAAATCTTCGATGCTGTCGTATCACCAAAAGCGTTTTTTGATCGTCGATGATTTCTCGGATTTCCGCAGTTCCGTCAGGTCCATGCTGCGCGAACTGGGCGTCAAGGATGTCGACACCGCCGACTCCGGTGAACAGGCGCTGCGTATGTGTTCGCAGAAGGCCTACGATTTCATCCTGCAGGACTTTCACCTGGGTGACGGCAAGAAGAATGGCCAGCAGGTGCTTGAAGATCTGATGATCGAGAAGCTGATCAGCCATGAGGCCGTGTTCGTCATGGTCACCGCCGAGACCAGTCAGGCGATGGTGCTCAGTGCGTTGGAACACGAACCCGATGCGTACCTGACCAAACCGTTCAACCGTTCCGGCCTGGCTCAACGGCTGGAGCGGCTGGAGCAACGCAAGACCTTGCTCAAGCCGATTCTGCAGGCCCTTGACCGGGGCAAACCGGTTGAAGTGCTCAATGCCTGCATCGCCCTGTGCAAGCAAGACATCCGCTACTCGCCGTTGTGCCTGCGCTACCGCGCCGATGCCTTGCGCGACCTGAATCAGAACGAGGCGCTGGAGCGTCTCTACGACAGCATCATTGCTGATCGGCCTTTGCCGTGGGCGTTTTCCGGCCTGGGCAAATTGCTGTTCAAGCGTGGCCAGGTCGGTCAGGCCAAAGGCGTGTATGAAAAAGCCCTGAAAGTGTTCCCGATGATGCCGGCGCTCTACGACGGCATGGCCGATGTGCTGGTCGCCGAAGGCGACACCAAGGCGGCCCAGAATGTACTGGAAGAGGCGATCCGTTTGTCGCCGCTGGCGGTGCGCCGGCAAGCGCAGTTGGGCAAGTTGGCAATGGCCAACGAAGATTTCGAGACCGCCTCCAAAGCCTATCGTCAGGCAGTGGCGCAGGGCGCGCAGTCACGTTTCAAGGATGCGGAGAGCAACCTTGGCCTGGCCCATGCCTTGATCAGTAAAGGCAGTGAAAAAGGCCTGGATACCCGGACTCGCCTGGAAATCAATACGACGCTGAGTGCGGTGGCCAAGGAAAACCCTGCCGACCCGGGTTTGCAGATTCGTGCGCGATTGATGAAAGCCACCAGCCTGTTGCTCAACGATGCCGAAACTGCCGAGAAGCTCACCGAGCAGGCGATGATGCGCCTCGATGGCATGGAACAGTTCATGAGCGCCGAAGCAGCGCTGCTGGTGGCCAAGCAACTGCAGATGCTCGGGCAGGCCAGCGCCGGTGCCTCGATGTTGAAAAACTGCGCGGAAATCTACGGCGACGACCCGACGGTGATGAAGGGCATCGCCAAGTTGACCGACGATCCGACCATTCTCAACTCTGGCAACGCCGCTGCGGACCTCAACCGTCAGGGCGTGCGGGTGTACAAGACCGGTGACCTGGTGGAGGCGCGGCAGGTGTTCCGCAAAGCCCTGGCGCTGCAACCCAAGAACATCAGTATCGCGCTGAACATGGCGCAGTCGCTGCTGCATGGCACCGACACCAGTGTCCCTTCGGCGGAGCTGGAGGAATGTCGGACGTGCCTGAAGATGGTCGGCCTGATGCCCGACACCGATGCACGTTTTCCCCGTTATCAGAAGTTGCGAAGCAAGGCGTTTGGCGAATGAACGACAGCGAACAGGCACTCGATTTTTCCACGGTGATTGCCTCCACCGTGCACGACATGAAGAACTCCCTGGCGATGCTGATGCAGGCCCACAGCCAATGGTTGGCGCGCTTGCCGGATCCGCAGCAGCATACCCCGGAGCAGGGGGTGATCGAATTCGAGTTCGCGCACCTCAATGGCATGCTGGTGCAGTTGCTGGGGCTGTACAAACTCGGCGTCAACCAGATGCCGTTGCAACCGGCCTACCATGAGCTGGATGACTTCATCGAAGCGCAATTGGCCTGCCACCAGGACGTGTTTGCCAGTCGCGGCATCATGGCGACCTATGAAGTAGACCCGTTGAGCCCTCTGGGTTTTTTCGACCGGGAATTGATCGCTTCGGTGCTGGGCAACAGCATCAACAACGCCATTCGTTACGCCCGTCACGCAGTGTTGATCAGCGTCAGCGATGAAGCCGGGCAACTGGTGCTGACCGTCAACGACGATGGCGAGGGTTATCCACCCGAGATGATCGAGCGTCAGGCCGATTACGTGCAGGGCATCAACCACAGCAGCGGAAGCACTGGTCTTGGCCTGTACTTTGCCGGGCGGATTGCCGCACTCCATCAACGCAATGGCGTGGGCGGACGTACCGACATCAGCAATGGCGGCCCGCTGGGCGGCGGGGTGTTCAGCCTCTATCTGCCCTGACCGGTTCTTTTTGTTGGCCGCTGCTTGATATTCCGAACAGGCGGAGCCTATTTTGTACGGTCGCCGTTCGCGGCTCGCACAACAACAAAGGATTGCGTCATGACAACCGATGGCCATCGCTCACTCGCACAGCGATTGACGGGCATTGATGAGATTGAATGTGTCACGCCGGATTTGAATGGCGTGCCCCGTGGCAAGGTAATGACCGCCGAAGGCTTTCTCGAGGGCCGGCGTTTGCAGATGGCGCGGGGAGTGCTGCTTCAATGCATCATGGGCGGATATCCGCCAGCGCGCTTTTACGGCAGCGATGATGGCGATCTGGCGCTGGTGCCCGACCCTGCACAGATCCATCGCTTGCCGTGGAGCAAGCAGCCGCGAGCCTTGGCCATTTGCGATGCGGACGAGCTGACCGGTGGAAGCTCGCCGCTGTCGACCCGCGGCCAGCTCAAAGCCGTGATCGCGCGTTACGCGGCCCTCGGCCTGGCACCGGTGGTGGCGACCGAGGTGGAATTCTTTGTGTTTGCGCCCAACGCCGACCCGACTCAACCGTTCCAGCCGCCGCTGGGCCTGGACGGTCGTCGCGAGGACGGTCAATCGGCGTTCAGTATCAGTTCCAATAATGGTTTGCGACCGTTCTTCAGTGAGGTCTACGCCTGCATGTCGGCCCTGGGCTTGCCGCGCGATACCTTCATGCACGAGATGGGCGTCAGCCAGTTCGAGATCAACCTGCTGCACGGCGACCCGCTGCTGCTGGCCGACCAGACACTCCTGTTCAAACATCTGCTTAAAGAAGTCGCGCTCAAGCATGGCCTGACCGTGGTTTGCATGGCCAAGCCGCTGGCGCACACGCCGGGCAGTTCGATGCATATTCACCAGAGCATCATCGAGATCGGCAGCGGGCGTAACGTGTTCAGCGACAAGGCGGGTGAGCCGACCGCGACCTTCCGTCATTTCATCGCGGGTCAGCAGGCCGGCATGGCGGATTTCACGGCGTTATTCGCACCGAACGTCAACTCGTATCAGCGCTTGTGCCATCCGTATGCGTCACCGAATAATGCCTGCTGGTCCTACGACAACCGTGCAGCCGGATTGCGTATTCCAGCCAGTTCGCCCGCCGCTCGTCGGGTCGAAAACCGCTTGCCGGGGGCTGATGCAAATCCTTACCTGGCGATCGCCGCCAGCCTTGCCTCAGGGTTGTATGGCATTGAACACAAACTGGAGCCGAGCGAGCCGATCCAGGGTGAGTTCGAAGTGCCGGACAATCTTTCGTTGCCGTGTACCTTGCATGCGGCTCTTGAGCGTCTGAAACGTAGTCAATTGGCGAAGGAACTGTTTGGCAAGGAATTCATCGAAGGCTACGTCGCCTCGAAGACCATGGAGTTGACCAGCTTCTTTGATGAAATTACTCCCTGGGAACGGCGTGTTTTAGCGGCCCAGGCCTGACGATCCGTCGACATCAGGCTATCGTTTGTCGTTAGCCTGAAACTCACTGCAAGGAGCCGCTCGGAACGCCGATGCGCCAAATCTGGAAACCCTTTCGAGCGCTATATTTTGCCTCGCTGATGATGTTGATCGGCTCTGGCCTGTTGAGTACTTACCTGGCCTTGCGCCTGGCCGCCGACCACGTCGACAGCCTGTGGGTCGGTGCGTTGATGGCAGCCAACTATTGCGGCCTGGTGCTGGGTGGCAAGATCGGCCACCGGCTGATAGCCCGGGTCGGGCACATTCGCGCCTATTCGGCCTGCGCCGGGATTGTCGGTGCGGCGGTGCTGGGCCATGGCCTGGTGGACTGGTTGCCTGCCTGGATCTTCCTGCGGGTCATCGTCGGCCTCGGCATGATGTGTCAATACATGGTCATCGAAAGCTGGCTCAATGAGCAGGCCGAAGCCTCGCAGCGCGGCACGGTGTTCAGCGGCTACATGATCGCCTCGTACCTGGGGCTGGTGCTGGGTCAATTGATTCTGGTCATGCACCCGGGCCTGGGGCTTGAGCTGCTGATGCTGGTCGCCTTGTGCTTCGCGCTGTGCCTGGTGCCGGTGGCCCTGACTCGCCGGATTCACCCGGCACCGTTGCACCCGGCCCCGATGGAGCCGCGCTTCTTCATCAAGCGCGTGCCGCAGTCGTTGAGCACGGTGCTGGGGGCGGGACTGATCATTGGTTCGTTCTACGGTCTGGCACCGCTGTATGCCTCGCAGCAAGGGTTGTCCACGGAGCAGGTCGGTCTGTTCATGGGTAGCTGCATTTTTGCCGGCTTGCTGGTGCAATGGCCGCTGGGCTGGCTGTCCGACCGTTATGACCGGGCGCTGTTGATCCGCTGTTTTGCCCTGGTCCTGGCGCTTACCGCGTTGCCGCTGGCAATCATGCAACAGGTACCGCTGGAGATTTTGTTTATCACCGGGTTCTGCTGTTCGCTGGTGATGTTCTGTCTGTATCCGCTGGCGGTGGCGTTCTCCAACGACCACGTCGAGGGTGATCGTCGGGTGTCCCTGACAGCGATGCTGTTGGTGACCTACGGTGTCGGCGCCAGTATCGGGCCGCTGGTGGCCGGGGTGCTGATGAAACTGTTCGGCAGCCACATGCTCTATGCCTTCTTCAGTTTCTTCGCGTTGGTGCTGGTGTGGCGAATTCGCCCGAAAGCGGTGACCAACCTGCATCAGGTCGACGATGCACCGCTGCATCACGTCGCCATGCCGGACAGTATGTCGAGTTCGCCGTTGGTGGCTTGCCTTGACCCGCGGGTCGATGAGCAGGTGGTGCAAGACCAGATGCAGAACCCGATCAACCCTGAGCCGGACCCGGAACCTGAATCGGAGCCCGAAACCGATCCGCCGCCCGAAGATCCTGATGCACCTCGCGAACCAAGTTTTACCGAGGCCAGGCCTTAAATCCAACGCATAAAAAAACGGGCAGTCACCGCAAGGGACTGCCCGTTTTCTATTGAAGCGACTTATTACATGTCGTCTTTGTCGAAGCGCCGCGCTTCGCGCTGAAGCTGATAGACGAACCGCTCGACCTGCCGCTGCACCAGCCCGCTCATGTTGTGAAAGCGTACGCCGGCGAAGGTGGTGGAGATTCTTTCTTCGAAGTGCAGGTAACGCAGCTCGACGGGGGCCGTCATGTTGCCAAAGGGCAGGGCGGCGATGAAGCGGTCATAGACCTGGCCCAGTTGCAGGCTGCCCGTGATGTCGCCTTCGAAGCGCAGCTTGCAGCCGGTGGCGGAGATATCCAATAGCTTGCCGCTGATCGGCGACTTGAGTTTTTCACCACCCAGATCGACGTTGACCAGTTGTGCCAGCTTCAATGCTGCGCGGAATGCATTACGACGCTGGTGGTAAACCACCTCGGAGGGCAGGGCGCCACGGTAGCAACGACCGCCACCGGATTCGTCGATGGTCAGCGGGCCGTTGCTTTCCCAGGCAATGCGCACGCCGTCGTGAAAGCCTTCGACCTTGAACGGTTCGCCGGCGAGCAGGAAGCGTTCACCATCGCGGGGGATCATTTCGTCCAGGGCAATCATGTTGCTGTCACGGTCAAGGTCCACCAGATAACTCTGGAAGCGCTGGCTGCGCTCATGGAACGTGATGATCAGCGGATCATGGCTGTCTTGCAGCTGGCGCAGGTTGCCGGAGATCTCCAACGGCGTGGTGAGCACCTTGGGTGGCTGCGGAGCATCATCCGCGCTTAAGGCATTGAACACGGTTCATCAATCTCCAGACAAAATATGACTACGGCTGGCCAGCATATTGCCAGTATGTTGCGCGTCTTGATAGTGCGCGCTTTGCAGCAGGCTCAAGCCTGACTGAGCGGGCGTGGCTTCGCAAGCATGGAGGTTGATCCGCGTGCATCATAGAGCGCTGGCGGCTCGCCGCCGTTGAGGATTTTCAGCTGATTGGCCGTCGCGGCCTGTTGCACCAGGATTGACTGGCCATTCTTGACGTTGGCCGCCTGGCACTGAGCCAGAAGATCGGTCAATACATCGCTCTGCTCCAACAGCTGATTGCCAATGCTCGAATGGCTGGCAAGTTGCTCCAGGCCGTTGCGATTGGTCGGCAGGTTGAGGCTGGCGAGGATTTCACTGCGCTTGCGGCCATGCTGATCGAGCAAAATGATCAATGCCTGTTTCTGCGCCAGAATTTCTTCGAGCAGTGGCATGTCGCGACCGTGCAAGGCGAGGGACTCGGTCTGCAGTAACTCCAGCAAGTGCTGTGCTGGAGCGAAATCGTCGGTGATCAGTTGCAGTAAATTAGTGTCGTGCATGGCTGGCCTTGGGTTTTAAGCGTCCAAAAGCCTGGCGCAGGCCTTGGCCTAGCGCTGGGCTTCGAAGTTGAGCAGTTTGCTGGCTACACGGTTGCTGTCGACTTTATAGCTGCCATCGGCAATCGCTGCTTTCAACTCGGCCACGCGGGCGTTGTCGACGGCAGGCTGATCACGCAGCTTGTCAGTGACCTTCTGCAACTGTTGAGCCTCATTGCTGAGATGTACCGATTCCCCGCTTTTGACGGTACTGGCCTGTTCGGCCGGGGTATTCAGCGGTGCGGGTTTGCCGGCTTCGACGGTTTCCTTCGCGGTGCTGGTACGTGTACTACCGGTAAGTGACGAGGAACTGTTTAAACGGCTGAAATCGATGACCATGACAAAAAAACCTCTGGGTATTTGGACGCTTGCCATGTTTTCGGCCATACCCGGGAAAACTTTAGGCCCAATTATCAATGAGCTTGCGCGCGTCAGCGCTTGCCCTGCATAGGGCACAGTCTAGGGAACAGTCGAGTGGCGCGCCACTTCTTCACAAGCAGAGAGTTCTACATGGCCACTTCCACCTGGCCGGGCGCGATGACTTGCGCCTTGATGACCCGCTGGGAATTGAGGTTTTTCACCCGGATCTGTTCGCGCATGCCGCCGTTGGACAGCGCTTCACCCGGCATGCGCACGCTGAGCGTTCCACTGCGGGCGGTAATCACCACCTGGTCGCCCTTGCTGATGACTTCTGCCTGTTCCATGTGCACCAGGGTCATGACCTGGTCGGCGACCATTGGTCGGGTAAGTTTCTGCCCGATCGCCTGATCGACGGAAGTCAGGTAACCCTGGCTGATCAGGCTGATGTCACGCTCGCGCAGGGTCACATCCTGGGGCTCGACGATACCGGCGCGTCGCAGCGGACGGGTGGTGGTCACAATGTCGCGAAACAGGCGCACTTGAGCGGGTACGAAGACCGTCCAGGGCGACGCGCCCTCGCAGCGCACCTTGACGGTAACGCGCCCCAGCGGCGTGGCCGGGCTCTCCAGGGACGCTGTCAATTCCTTGTCACACATGGGCATGCGCAGCCGCGGATCCAGCTGCTTGACCTCGATCTCGTAGCGGCCTTCCGTTTGACTGGTTGCCAGATAGTCCTCTACGGTGAATTCAAGAAAGCCCTGAGTGACGCCGATAAGCATGTCAGGCAAGGTAACCGCGTCAGCAAGGGCAGGGCAGCCAGCGTTGAACAGGCAGACGGCCGACACCGCGCAAAGCAATTTGCGGGCGATTGATGTCAGGCGTCGGAAAAATGTCGGTTCTGTGTTCATAAGAGTTAAAAAGCAAGCGCCGTGCCGTTTAGTGATAATGCGCGTCGCAACACACTTAAGCGTTGGTGTAGGAGTCTGTGCATGGCTGGGGTAATGGATTCGGTAAACCAGCGCACGCAACTGGTAGGGCAAAATCGCCTTGAGCTGTTGTTGTTCCGTCTCGACGGCCAACAGCTGTATGGGATCAACGTGTTCAAGGTTCGGGAGGTGCTGCAATGCCCCAAACTGACGCTGATGCCAAAATCCAGTCCTGTCGTGTGCGGTGTGGCAAATATTCGGGGGGCGACCATTCCGATTCTTGATCTGGCCATGGCGACCGGTTCCGGTGCGCTGAAAGATCAAAGCAATCCCTTCGTGATCATTACGGAGTACAACACCAAGACCCAGGGTTTCCTGGTGCGGTCGGTGGAACGCATCGTCAACATGAATTGGGAGGAGATTCATCCGCCACCCAAGGGCACGGGGCGCGATCATTACCTGACGGCTGTGACTCGGGTCGACAATCAGTTAGTCGAAATCATCGACGTCGAGAAGGTGCTGGCAGAAGTGGCGCCGACACCGGAAGCGATTTCCGTTGGCGTGGTGGATGTCGACACCCAGCACAAGGCGCTCTCTTTGCGAGTACTGACGGTCGATGACTCGTCGGTGGCGCGCAAGCAGGTGACCCGTTGCCTGCAGACGGTCGGTGTCGAAGTGGTGGCGTTGAACGACGGTCGGCAAGCGCTGGATTACCTGCGCAAGCTGGTCGACGAGGGCAAGAAGCCGGAAGAAGAGTTCCTGATGATGATTTCCGACATCGAGATGCCGGAGATGGACGGGTACACCCTCACGGCCGAGATCCGCAACGACCCTCGCATGCAAAAGCTTCACATCATCCTGCATACTTCGTTATCGGGTGTATTCAATCAGGCGATGGTCAAGAAAGTCGGTGCCGATGACTTCCTTGCCAAATTCCGTCCTGATGACCTGGCATCCCGGGTAGTCAACCGGATCAAAGCAGCAGACATCAGCTAGGGGCCTTTTGCCCCTGGCGGTTTATACGATTTAAGAGGCGGCATCTTTGTCTACGGGTAATTTGGATTTCGAACAGTTCCGGGTCTTCCTGGAAAAAGCCTGTGGCATTTTGCTCGGTGAAAACAAGCAGTACCTGGTCTCGAGCCGTCTCAACAAACTGATGGAACAGCAAGGCATCAAGTCCCTGGGTGAGCTGGTCCAGCGCATCCAGACCCAGCCTCGCAGCGGTTTGCGCGAGATGGTGGTGGATGCCATGACCACCAACGAAACCCTGTGGTTTCGTGACACCTATCCGTTTGAAGTCTTGAAGAACAAGGTGCTGCCGGCAGCGATCAAGGCCGCCCCTGGCCAGCGTCTGCGGATCTGGTCGGCGGCCTGTTCATCGGGGCAGGAACCGTATTCGCTTTCGATGTCGATCGATGAGTTCGAGCGCGTGAACATGGGCCAGTTGAAGATGGGCGTGCAGATCGTTGCCACCGACCTGTCCGGCACCATGCTGACCAACTGCAAGACCGGCGAGTACGACAGCCTGGCCATCGGCCGTGGCCTGTCGCCCGAGCGCCTTCAACGTTACTTCGACCCGAAAGGGCCGGGGCGTTGGGCTATCAAGGCACCGATCAAGAGCCGGGTGGAGTTTCGCTCGTTCAACCTGCTGGACAGCTACGCGAGCCTCGGCAAGTTCGACATCGTGTTCTGCCGCAACGTGCTGATCTACTTCTCTGCCGAGGTGAAGAAGGACATCCTGTTGCGCATTCACAGCACGTTGAAACCAGGCGGTTATCTGTTCCTCGGTGCTTCCGAGGCGCTGAACGGTTTGCCGGATCATTACCAGATGGTCCAGTGCAGCCCGGGGATCATTTACCAGGCGAAGTGATTGGTTAGCGGCACACAAAAAACGGGAGTCCTCAGGGGCTCCCGTTTTTTTATGCCTGATGATTTCCCAGCCCCACTAACAAAACCCTTGTAGGAGTGGTGGTGTTCTTGCAGGGGTGATAGCGGCAGAAAAGCGGCAGGCGGCGGAAATCTGTTGCCGCTTTTCTGGCATTGCCACTTTGCCACTGCCCGCAAAGCCCCGGTTTACGGGCTTTTTTGAATTGGCACGACGCTTGCTATGTCCATGTTACGAAAAATCAGGTCAGCCGAAGGTTTCCGACATGAGCATCAGTTTCGATAAAGCGCTCGGTATCCACGAACAAGCCCTGGGCTTCCGCGCTCAGCGCGCCGAAGTCCTGGCCAACAACATCGCCAACGCCGACACCCCGAACTACAAGGCTCGGGATCTGGACTTCTCGAAAGTGCTTGCCGAGCAGAACGAAAAGACCAAGAGCGGCACTTTCGCCTTGAACATGACCAACAGCCGTCATATCGAAGCCGAAGGCCTGGGCAATGGCGACGAATCGCTGCTGTATCGCACGCCGATGCAACCGTCGATCGACCAGAACACCGTGGACGCCCAGCTTGAACAGTCGAACTACGCGGAAAACGCGGTCAACTTCCAGGCCAGCTTCACCCTGCTCAACAGCAAATTCAAAGGGCTGGTGTCAGCCCTGCGCGGAGAGTAAGCCATGTCTCTATCCAGTGTTTTCAACATTGCCGGTAGCGGCATGAGTGCCCAGACCACTCGCTTGAACACCGTCGCCAGTAACATCGCCAACGCCGAGACCGTCTCGTCGAGCATCGACCAGACCTACCGTGCACGGCACCCGGTTTTCGCCACCATGTTCCAGGGCGGCCAGAGCGGCGGCAGCGATTCGCTGTTCCAGAACCAGGATGCGGCCGGTCAAGGCGTGCAAGTGCTGGGCGTGGTCGAAGACCAGAGCAACCTTGAAGCGCGCTATGAGCCGAACCATCCGGCGGCCGACGCCAAAGGCTACGTCTACTACCCGAATGTCAACGTGGTGGAAGAAATGGCTGACATGATTTCCGCGAGCCGTTCGTTCCAGACCAACGCCGAAATGATGAACACCGCCAAAACCATGATGCAAAAGGTCCTGACCCTGGGTCAGTGATAAGGGGCGACTCAGATGAGTGTTACCGATACCACGAGTGGCATTAGCCTCAAGGACATCCTGGCCAACTCCTCGATCAAGACCAACACCAGTGCCGATGGCCTGGCGGCGGCAACGAACAGCGCCACCGGCAGCAAGGCCCTGGGCAAGGATGCGTTCCTGCAGTTGCTGGTCACGCAACTGAAAAACCAGAACCCGCTGGAACCGCAGGACAACGGCGCGTTCGTCGCCCAGTTGGCCCAGTTCAGTAGCCTGGAAGGCATCACCTCGCTCAACACCACCGTGAGTGGCCTGGCCAGCAACTACAACTCGTCCCAGGCGTTGCAGGCGTCGTCGCTGGTCGGGCGTTCGGTTATTGCACCGGGCAGCAAGGCTGTGGTCGATACCTCCAAGAGTTTCAGCGGCACCATTGCCGTACCGGCGTCGGTGGACCCGGTCAAGGTCAATATCACCAATGCCGATGGCAAGGTCGTCCGCACCATCGACCTGGGCAGCGAGGTCGCCGGTACTTCGACTTTCATCTGGGACGGCAAAAACGATGCAGGCGAAGTGGCCACGGCGGGTACCTATACCTTTGGCGCTACGGCGACCTACGACGGCAAGGCGACCTCGCTGGTGACGTACCTGCCGGCCACCGTCAACAGCGTGACCATCAGCCAGACCGGCGGTGAGTTGATGCTCAATCTGGCCGGGGCGGGCAGCATCGCCCTGTCCAAAGTACAAACTATTGGTATGTAGAGCCGACTAACACGGCACAAAGGAGTGGAATATGTCTTTCAATATCGGCCTTAGCGGTCTCTATGCAGCCAACAAACAACTGGACGTGACCGGTAACAACATCGCCAACGTCGCGACCACCGGTTTCAAATCGTCCCGTGCGGAATTCGAAGACGTTTACTCGGCCACCAAACTGGGTTCCGGCAGCAAAACCATCGGTAACGGCGTGCGCCTGGCCAACGTTTCCCAGCAGTTCACCCAGGGCGACGTCAACAACACCGGCAACGTGCTGGACATGGGGATCAACGGTTCCGGCTTCTTCGTGTTGAGCGAGAACGGCTCGATGTCCTACACCCGTGCCGGTACGTTCAAGGTCGACAAGGACGGTTACGTCACCAATAGCGATGGCTCTGCGCGTCTGCAGGGTTATGGCGTGGACGCCAATGGCAAGATCCTCAATGGTGTATTGACTGACCTGCGCATCGATACGTCGAACCTGGCGCCAAAAAACACCTCCACGGTGTCGTCGACGATCAACCTGAACTCCACAGCGACCATCATCGACCAGACTATCAATCCGTTTGACCCGTCCAAGGAAGCGTCCTTCACCAAGCAGTTCAGTACCCCGATTTACGATACCCAGGGTAACCAGCACATCATGGATCAATACATGGTCAAGACTGCTGACAACACCTGGAAGACCTACACCCTGATCGAGGGGCGCAACCCGGATGGCAGCGACCCTACGCTTACGCCTCCTGTCGCTTCGACCATGGCGTTCGATTCGTCAGGCAATCTGGTTTCCGTCACCACTCCAGCCGTCCCTTTGCCGATTGTCAGCCCTGACCTGAAAGTCACGGGCTGGGTTCCGGGTACCGTGACCAATGGCGTGTGGACAGCCAACGGCGCTGCCTCCGGCGTCGTTACGGTCTCGATGGACAAAACCACGCAGTACAACGCTGACACCGCGCGTTCGATTCCTACGCAGAACGGCTACGCCACCGGCCAGATCACCAACCTGACCATCGACACCAGTGGTGTCATGCTGGCCAACTTCAGCAACAGCCAGACCAAGCCCATCGGCCAGATCTCGCTCGCCAGCTTCACCAACGAACAAGGTTTGCAAGCGATAGGCGGCACCAGTTGGAAAGAAACCTACGCGTCGGGTATCCCGGGCTACGATGCGGCGAACACCGGTACTTTGGGCGAGATCAACTCCAACTCCCTGGAAGAGTCCAACGTCAACCTGACCAATGAACTGGTCGACCTGATCAAGGCGCAGAGCAACTACCAGGCGAACGCCAAGACCATCTCGACCCAGAGCACCATCATGCAGACCATCATTCAGATGACCTGATGCGGGTTGGCTGAAAGCGCTGCACAAAGAGCCCCTCGCAAGAGGGGCTTTTTTATGGCCGGGATTTGTCCCTGGCGTAGACATCTTGGTTATCGGTGCTGGCCTCATCGTCGGAACGCCGCCCGGAGCAGGCTCACTCCTACAGTTGATCGCATTCCTCCAAGCCAACTCGGTCTCCTGTAGGAGTGAGCCTGCTCGCGATGGCGTCAGCCCGGGCATCACTTTCCTGGAGGCAAAAGAAAACCCCCGACCCATCCAGAGGATTGATCGGGGGTTTCAGGTAAGCGCCTTTCAGCGCCTACCAGCTCAGCTTATTGGCAAGCTTCGCAATCCGGCTCGTCGATGGCGCAAGCCTTCGGCACTGGAGCAGGGCCGGCAGGTGCTGCCAGGACCGAATCTTCACCGTGGTTGCCGCCGCTGGAAACAGCGTTCAGCTTGCCGGTGTTGATGGTCGACTTCTCGGTGCTGGTCGCGGCCAGGGCACGGAGGTAGTAAGTGGTTTTCAGACCACGGTACCAGGCCATGCGGTAGGTCACGTCCAGCTTCTTGCCCGATGCGCCAGCGATGTACAGGTTCAGCGATTGAGCCTGGTCGATCCACTTCTGACGACGGCTTGCCGCGTCAACGATCCACTTGGTGTCCACTTCGAAGGCAGTCGCGTAGAGCTCTTTGAGTTCTTGCGGGATGCGCTCGATCTGTTGCACCGAACCGTCGTAGTACTTCAGGTCGTTGATCATGACCGAGTCCCACAGACCGCGAGCCTTCAGGTCGCGAACCAGGTACGGGTTGATCACGGTGAATTCGCCCGACAGGTTCGATTTCACGTAGAGGTTCTGGTAGGTCGGTTCGATCGACTGCGATACGCCAGTGATGTTGGCGATGGTCGCGGTCGGTGCGATGGCCATGATGTTGGAGTTACGAATGCCTTTCTGAACGCGGGCACGAACCGGTGCCCAGTCCAGGGATTCGTTCAGGTCAACGTCGATGTACTTCTGGCCACGTTGCTCGATCAGGATCTGTTGCGAATCCAGCGGCAGGATGCCTTTGGACCACAGCGAACCCTGGAACGTCTCGTAGGCGCCGCGCTCGTCGGCCAGGTCGCAGGAAGCCTGGATCGCGTAGTAGCTGACCGCTTCCATCGACTTGTCGGCGAACTCGACGGCAGCGTCGGAACCGTAAGGAATGTGCTGCAGGTACAAAGCGTCCTGGAAGCCCATGATGCCCAGACCGACCGGACGATGCTTGAAGTTGGAGTTCTTCGCTTGTGGCACCGAGTAGTAGTTGATGTCGATAACGTTATCGAGCATGCGAACGGCGGTGTTCACGGTGCGTTCCAGCTTGGCGGTGTCGAGCTTGCCGTTGGTGATGTGGTTCGGCAGGTTGATCGAGCCCAGGTTGCAAACGGCGATCTCGTCCTTGTTGGTGTTCAAGGTGATCTCGGTGCACAGGTTCGAGCTGTGAACCACGCCAACGTGCTGCTGCGGGCTGCGCAGGTTGCACGGGTCTTTGAAGGTCAGCCATGGGTGGCCGGTTTCAAACAGCATGGACAGCATTTTGCGCCACAGGTCTTTGGCCTGGATGGTCTTGAACAGCTTGATCTTGCCCGGGTACTCGGACAGGGCTTCGTAGTACTCGTAACGCTCTTCGAAGGCCTTGCCGGTCAGGTCGTGCAGGTCCGGCACTTCGGACGGCGAGAACAGGGTCCACTTGCCGTCATCGAAGACGCGCTTCATGAACAGGTCAGGGATCCAGTTGGCGGTGTTCATGTCGTGGGTACGACGACGATCATCACCGGTGTTCTTACGGAGTTCGATGAACTCTTCGATGTCCATGTGCCAGGTTTCCAGGTAGGCACAGACAGCGCCTTTGCGCTTGCCACCCTGGTTAACGGCGACGGCGGTGTCGTTCACGACTTTCAGGAACGGAACAACGCCCTGGGATTTGCCGTTGGTGCCCTTGATGTACGAACCGAGTGCACGAACCGGGGTCCAGTCGTTGCCCAGGCCGCCCGCGAATTTCGACAACATGGCGTTGTCGTGGATCGCGTGATAGATGCCCGACAGGTCATCCGGCACGGTGGTCAGGTAGCAGCTCGACAGCTGTGGACGCAGAGTACCGGCGTTGAACAGGGTCGGGGTCGACGACATGTAGTCGAAGGACGACAGCAGGTTGTAGAACTCGATCGCACGGTCTTCTTTGTTCTTCTCTTCGATCGCCAGGCCCATGGCCACGCGCATGAAGAAGATTTGCGGCAGTTCGAAGCGGATACCGTCCTTGTGGATGAAGTAACGGTCGTACAGGGTTTGCAGGCCCAGGTACGTGAACTGCTGATCGCGCTCGTGGTTGATCGCCTTGCCGAGTTTTTCCAGGTCAAAGGTGGCCAGGACCGGGTTCAGCAATTCGAATTCGATGCCTTTGGCGATGTACGAAGGCAGGGCCTTGGCGTACAGGTCGACCATTTCGTGGTGGGTCGCGCTTTCGGCGACTTCCAGGAAGCTCAGGCCTTCGGCACGCAGGGTGTCCATCAGCAGGCGGGCGGTGACGAACGAGTAGTTCGGTTCACGCTCGACCAGCGTACGGGCAGTCATCACCAGCGCAGTGTTGACGTCGGTCAGGGCCACGCCGTCGTACAGGTTTTTCAGGGTTTCGCGCTGGATCAGGTCGCCGTCGACTTCTGCAAGGCCTTCGCACGCTTCGGTAACGATGGTGTTCAGGCGGCCCATGTCCAGAGGAGCAAAGGTGCCATCGGCGCGGGTGATGCGGATCGACGGGTGAGCGTTGACGGCTTCTTCGGCCGGTGCGTGGGCAGCGCGTTCTTTCGAGCGACCGTCACGGTAGATCACGTAGTCGCGCGCTACTTTTTGCTCGCCGGCACGCATCAGGGCCAGTTCGACCTGGTCCTGGATTTCTTCGATGTGGATGGTGCCGCCCGATGGCATGCGACGCTTGAAGGTCGCGGTGACTTGTTCGGTCAGACGAGCAACGGTGTCGTGGATTCGCGACGAAGCGGCAGCGGTGCCGCCCTCAACTGCGAGAAACGCTTTGGTGATAGCGACGGTAATCTTGTCATCGGTGTAAGGAACGACAGTGCCGTTACGCTTGATCACGCGCAGTTGGCCAGGCGCGGTGGCGGACAGATCCGAAGTCGAATCAGCGGCCTGCGGCAAGGTGCCCTGCGGGTTCTCGCGAGTTGTGTCGGTTTGCATGGGGGGTTGTCTCCACATTCTCTATGTTTGTTTGGGCACCATCACGGTGCCCACCGTTCCGTCCTGAAGCACTACAACCGGCGAGGGGCCGGGCATACCAACTTCGGGACAGATCAGGAAGGGGCAATTGGGGCGCCGCTTCCATGCCGAAGTCTTTGATCCCAGGCCTTGAACCTGAAACCGGGATCCTTTTGGGTGACAGTAACTGACTGCAACACCCGTACCGTTAACGCCGTTTTCGGCTCAAAAACAGTAGCCATCCGCACGCGCGGTTTGGTCTTTCGAAAATACGTTTGGTTCAACCGGAAAGAGGCAATAAAAGCGCTTGAAATCAGTGTCCGGTTTGTGTTTGGTTTTTGGCGTAAAACCCTACATGTAGGGTTTTTTTCGCGCCGAGGTACAAGATAATGCGTTTTGGAGGGTGTTGCAACGTACTACCTGTGGATAAACCTGTGCGTAAATTGTGTGTGAAACGTGGAACGAGCGTGTAGGCCGCGACCTAGCTGGAGCGGACCGTTTTTCACTGATTTTCAGCGATTGAAAACAGTCATTCGGATTTTTAAGGGCGCGAACCCTATCACAAAAATCCGGGTTGTCCGAACGCATTTACCGGCTTGTGTTCTCGGCGGGCGGCGTTTATACAATCGGCCAGCGCGTACGCATTCTTATCCCCCCCAATCATTACAAAAAGACGGGGGGATCCTTCCTTATTAAGTGTTGTTGGCAAGCAGAGGTCACCGTGGAGCAAGAAGCCTGGCAGGTATTGATTGTGGAGGACGACCAGCGTCTGGCCGAACTGACCCGCGACTACCTGGAAGCCAATGGCCTGCGGGTATCGATCGAGGGCAACGGCGCCTTGGCCGCGGCACGGATCATCAAGGAGAAACCGGACCTGGTGATCCTCGACCTGATGTTGCCGGGTGAAGATGGCCTGAGCATCTGCCGCAAGGTTCGCGACAAGTATGACGGCCCGATCCTGATGCTTACCGCCCGCACCGACGACACCGATCAGATTCTTGGCCTGGACCTGGGTGCCGACGACTACGTCTGCAAACCGGTTCGCCCACGCCTGCTGCTGGCGCGCATCCAGGCCCTGTTGCGACGCAGTGAAACGCCTGAAGTGACGCCGGAAAAACAACGGCGCTTGCAGTTCGGTCCCTTGGTGGTCGACAACGCCTTGCGCGAAGCCTGGCTGAACGACAACGGCATCGAGTTGACCAGCGCCGAGTTCGACCTGCTCTGGCTGCTGGTGGCCAACGCCGGGCGCATCCTGTCCCGGGAAGAGATTTTCACCGCATTGCGCGGTATTGGTTATGACGGCCAGGACCGTTCCATCGACGTGCGCATCTCGCGCATTCGCCCGAAAATCGGCGATGACCCGGAGCATCCACGGCTGATCAAGACCATCCGCAGCAAGGGTTATCTGTTCGTTCCGGAAGCCTGCACGCTGTGAACTCTATCTTCCTGCGCATCTATGGCGGCATGTGCGCGGCGCTGATTCTGGTGGCGGTACTCGGCGTGCTGGCCTTGCACCTGCTGAACCAGGTGCGCGGCGAGCAATACCGCGAACGCCTGGCCCACGGCACGTTCTCGCTGATGGCCGACAACCTGAACCCGATGAATGAAACCGAGCGTCACCGTGCCTTGCTGGTGTGGGAGCGTTTGCTGGGTATTCCGTTGGCGCTGAAGACTTTCGCCCAGACCGACCTCGACCTCACCCAGCGCACCCGCGTGCTGCGCGGTCAGGCGCTGGTGGAACAGACCGGTCCGCATGCGGCGAAGGTGTATCGACTGGTCAGCGACAAGGAACAGCTGGTGCTGACCGGCGAAGTCCAGCAGATCAGTGAACAACTGGCCCGGGCGACGATTTACCTGCTGGCCGATGAACTGGTGCGCTACCCGGTGGCCGAGCAACCCGAGCGCCTGGCGCAGTTGAAGCGCGATAAAGGGTTTGGTTTCGACTTGCGGCTGGTGACGATCGAGCAGGCGGACATGGACGAGGACCAGAGTCGCCGGGTGTCCGAGGGCGACACGGTGATGGCGCTGGGCAAGGGCGGCGATTCGATCCGGGTGTTTGCCGGCATGGTCGGTACGCCGTGGGTGCTGGAAATCGGCCCGTTGTATCAGATGAATCCTTATCCACCGGAGTGGCTGGTGCTGATCGCCGCCCTGGGTTTGAGCCTGATCGGTTTGATCGTCTATTTGTTGGTGCGCCAACTTGAGCGCCGCTTGCGTGGCCTGGAAGCGGCCGCCACGCGGATCGCCAAAGGCAGCCTGGAAACCCGCGTGCCGGCACGCGGCGCTGATTCGGTGGGACGGCTGGCTTCGGCGTTCAACGGCATGGCCGAGCACTTGCAGCAACTGTTGGCGATTCAGCGTGAACTGGTGCGCGCCGTGTCTCACGAACTGCGCACGCCGGTGGCGCGATTGCGTTTTGGTCTGGAAATGATCGGCTCGGCCACCACGCCGCAGGCGCTGGAAAAATACTGTGAAGGCATGGACCACGACATCGAGGATCTCGATCGGCTGGTGGACGAGATGCTCACCTACGCACGTCTGGAACAGGGTTCACCGGCGCTGAATTTTCAGCGGATCGATCTGGATGCGTTGGTCAATCAGGTGATCGAAGAATTGGCGCCTTTACGCGCCGAGGTCACGGTGCAGCGCGGCTTGTGTTTGTCCGCCGCAGACAACGACGACGCCTGGGTCGAGGCCGAGCCGCGATACCTGCACCGGGCGTTGCAGAACCTGGTGAGCAACGCCATGCGCCACGCTCAATCACGGGTGACCGTCAGCTATCAGGTCGGGCAGCAGCGCTGTCGAGTGGATGTCGAGGATGACGGGCCGGGCGTACCGGAAACGGCCTGGGAGAAGATTTTCACACCTTTCCTGCGCCTCGACGACAGCCGCACCCGCGCTTCGGGTGGGCACGGATTGGGGTTGTCCATCGTGCGGCGAATCATCCATTGGCATGATGGCCGGGCGTTGATCAGCAAGAGCAAAAACCTGGGTGGGGCGTGTTTCAGCCTGAGCTGGCCGAGGAATCAGGAGAAGCGTTGAGATTGGCGCAGAGGAAGCATTCTCAGGCCTTGATGCTGACCAGACTCAACAACTGCCCATCCACCACCCCGAATTGCGCATCCAGCTCAGTGCCATTGCGCCATTCACTGGACAGATCTGTCAGCAGCCGCAGCCGCACTTCACCGCTTTCGGCCCACTCCAGCACTTCGGCATGTTCAAAATAAAAGCGCTGCTGAACGATCGGATACAGCGCCTTGAACAGGCTTTCCTTCACTGAAAACGTCAGGGTCACCAACATCGCCAGTTGATCGCGGCGGCCGGCGGTCATGCGTTGCAACTCGGGCGGGGTGAGGATTTCCCCGGCCAGTCGCTCGGCCCGTTCGGGGTTGAGCAGGTTTTCCAGGTCCATCCCCAGGCCGCGCCAGTGGGTTTTCTTCGCGACAATCGCCGAGGCCCGGCCGGTGCTGTGGGTGATCGAGCCCGTGATGTGCGTGGGCCACACCGGCGCCCGGTCCTCGCCGATGGCCGGGATAAAGCTCAGCCCTTCCAACTGTTGCAACGCAGCCCGAGCGCAAACCCGCCCGGCGAGGAACTCCGCCTGACGCTTGGCGACCGAACGCTGGATGCTGGGCGGCGGCTCGATGGCGCTGCGCTGGAAATCATCGCTAGCCAGCTGCGAAGTATCGAAGTGAGTGCTCAACAGCACCGTATCGGGCAGCGCAAACGGCAGCGGCCAATGGGCATCGAGTGGAGTGCAGCAGACGGGTAGGGCGGGGGCGCGATTCATGTCGGGCATTTTGCCGGGTTGCCTTGTTGCTGGGTAGTGGCAGTGGGCTTTTGTGGCGAGGGAGCTTGCTCCCGCTCGGCTGCGAAGCAGTCGTAAACCGGCGAACGCGGTATGTCTGACGTCATGCGTCTACAGGTTTTGGGGCGGCTTCGCCACCCAGCGGGAGCAAGCTCCCTCGCCACAGGGAGCGATGCTCGACTCACTGCTGGCGCCGTGTCAGCCAAAGATTTTTTTGAAGAACGCCTGCATGTCCGCCCAGGATTTCTCATCCGCCGCCTTGTTGTAGCCAATATCCGGCCCGCCATGATCGCCATGGCTCAACCGATCCGCATCAGGGTTGCTGAACCCGTGCTTGGCGCCCTCCAGGCTGACGAACTTATAGTCGGCCCCGGCCTTGTCCATTTCAGCCTTGAACGCTGCCACGTTATCCGGCGTGATCATGCTGTCCATCGCGCCATGTTCAACAAGGATTTTCGCTTTCACACTACCCGGCGTCGCAGGCGTCTTGGTCGCCAACGCACCGTGAAAACTCACCACGCCTGCCAGCGGTAAACCCTGACGCGCCGCATTCAGCACCACGCCGCCGCCGAAGCAATAACCGATAGCGGCGATTTTGTCCGGATCGGTTTGCAGCTGTTTCTTCAATAGATCAAGCCCGGCCTGAAAACGCGCGCTCGCCGCGCCACTGTCTTTCAACGCGGCTTGCATAAACGCCATGGCGTCCTTGGGATGCTCAGTGTTTTTGCCATCGCCATACATGTCGATGGCCAGCGCGCTGTAGCCCAGACCGGCGAGATCACGGGCGCGACGCTTGGTGTACTCGTTGAGCCCCCACCATTCGTGCACCACCACAACGCCAGGGCGTGCGCCTTTGATGGCGTCGTCATAGGCGAAGTAGCCGATCATCTTGGTGCCGTCAGCACTTTGATAGGGGATTTCCTGAGTCTTGATCGCGGCTTGGCTGAGCCCGCTCAAGGCCAGCAATACGAGGGCGAGGAAAATACGCATCGTCGGATCTCCTGCAAAAGGTCATTAAAACAGCCGAGTCGATTTGATTCAGCTCAGGTTCAGAGTGCGTTCAGGGGGAGTTCAGGGCGGGGTGAGTAACCTTGCCCCGTACCCAAATAGCACATAGCGCATAAGGAACTCCCCTATGACTGGCTTCAAAAAACTGCTTCTGGCTTTCACTGTCCTGAGCGCGAGTACCGCGGCTTTCGCTTCCGACGACAATTTCGCCAGCCTTACTTTTGGACAGACCAGCGACAAAGTCAAAAAGTCCCACGCCCTGAACGACAACCTCAACAGCCCGAACGCCGACGGCGTGATCGGCAAGGACAACACCTGGGGTGTGCGTCTGGGCCAGCAAAACAGCCAGGGCCGTTACTACGCCACTTACGACAACGTGTCGGGCTCACACAATGGCATTAAACTGCGTCAGGAAAACCTCCTGGGCAGCTACGATCTGTTCTACCCGGTGGGCGGCAGCACCAAGTTGTTCGGCGGCGCCACGGCGGGTTTGACCAAAATGACTCAGGATTCACCAGGCTTCAGCCGCGACAGCGACATCGGTTACGCCCTCGGCGGCCAATTGGGAGTCCTGCAACAGGTTTCGCAAAACACCTCGGTGGAACTGGGTTACCGTTACCTGCGCAGCAACGCCAGCACCGAGATGAGCGAGCGCGGTGGCAGCAAACAGGGTTCGCTGGACCTGACCAGCAGCGCCCAGACCTACCTGTCGGCGAACTACGCTTTCTAACAGGTAAGCACAATCCTTGTAGGAGTGAGCCTGCTCGCGATAGCGGTGTGTCAGCCGACGACAATGTCAAATGTGCTGGCCCTATCGCGAGCAGGCTCACTCCTACAGGTTCCTCGACCTGACTGAAAGCCGTGCTGCTGGAGATATCGATTTGCGTAGGAGAGCGTTATGAAACTGCTGGTCGTCGAAGATGAAGCGCTGTTGCGTCATCACCTGCAAACCCGCCTGACGGACAGCGGCCACGTGGTCGAGTCCGTGGCCAATGCCGAAGAGGCGCTGTACCAGACCGAGCAGTTCAACCATGACCTGGCGGTGATCGACCTCGGCCTGCCGGGCATGGGCGGGCTCGACCTGATCCGCCAACTGCGCTCGCGCGGCAAGACCTTCCCGATCCTGATCCTCACCGCGCGTGGCAACTGGCAGGATAAGGTCGAAGGCCTCGCCGCCGGTGCCGACGATTACGTGGTCAAGCCGTTCCAGTTCGAAGAACTCGATGCCCGGCTGAACGCGTTACTGCGCCGCTCCAGCGGTTTCACCCAGTCGACCATCGTCGCCGGGCCGTTGCTGCTGGACCTCAATCGCAAACAGGCGTCCCTCGATGAACAACCGCTGGCGCTGACCGCTTACGAGTATCGAATCCTCGAGTACCTGATGCGGCATCACCAGCAAGTGGTGGCCAAGGACCGCTTGATGGAGCAGCTCTACCCGGACGACGACGAGCGCGATCCGAACGTGATCGAAGTGCTGGTCGGCCGTCTGCGGCGCAAACTTGAAGGCCCGTCCGGCTTCAAGCCGATCGATACGGTGCGTGGCCTCGGCTACCTGTTCAATGAGCGCTGCACTTGATTCGTTCCCTTCGTGTCCGTTTGATGCTCGCCGCCACGATCCTGGCGGTGTTGTTCATGCTGGCGTTGCTGCCGGCGATGCAGGGCGCATTCAGCCTGGCGTTGCAGGATTCGATTGAGCAGCGCCTGGCGTCGGACGTCACCACGCTGATCTCCGCCGCCCGGGTGGAAAATAACACCCTGCAAATGCCGGCGCAGTTGCCCGACGAGCGCTTCAACCTGACCGACAGCCGTTTGCTCGGCTACATCTATGACCGCGAAGCTCACTTGGTGTGGCGCTCGAAAGCCACCCGCGAAGAGAAGATCAACTACAAACCGCGTTACGACGGACGCGGCAACGAGTTCGCCCGAATTCGCGAGGCCGACGGTCAGGAATTCTTCGTCTACGACGTCGAAGTCAAACTGCTCGGCGGCAAGAGCGCGGCGTTCAGCATCGTCGCGCTGCAACCGGTGCGTGAGTACGAAGCCACCCTCGAAGGTCTGCGGGAAAATCTCTACCTCGGTTTCGGTGCGGCCTTGCTGGTGTTGCTCGCGCTGCTGTGGATCGGCCTGACCTGGGGCTTGCAGGCGTTGCGCCGGCTCAGTCAGGAGCTGGATGAGATCGAAAGCGGCACCCGCGAAAGCCTCAGCGAACAACACCCGCGCGAACTCCTGCGCCTGACCGGCTCCCTCAACCGCTTGCTGTACAGCGAGCGCGAACAACGCAGCCGCTATCGCGATTCCCTCGACGACCTGGCCCACAGCCTGAAAACCCCGCTGACCGTATTGCAAGGTGTCAGCGAAGACATGGCCCAGCGCCCGGCCGATCGTGATCAGGCCTGGGTGCTGCAAACCCAGATCGAACGCATGAGCCAGCAGATCAGCTATCAACTGCAACGCGCCAGCCTGCGCAAAAGCGGCCTGGTGCGCCATCAGGTACGCCTGCGCCCGGTGCTGCAAAGCCTGTGCGACACCCTGGACAAGGTCTACCGCGACAAACGCGTGCGGGTGGCCTTCGATCTGCCGGAGCAGTGTTACGTGCCGATCGAGCAGGGGGCGTTGCTGGAAATGATGGGCAACCTGCTGGAAAACGCCTATCGCCTGTGCCTCGGCGAAGTACGCATCAGCGTGCGTGAAAGCCTCGGCGGGGTTGAGTTGTGCGTTGAGGATGACGGGCCGGGCGTGCCACCGGATCAGCGAGCGCGGATTCTGCAAAGGGGAGAGCGGCTGGATCGCCAGCATCCGGGGCAGGGGATTGGTCTCGCGGTGGTCAAGGACATTATCGAGAGCTACAGCGCGAAGCTGACGCTGGGGGATTCGCCCATGGGTGGGGCGGCGTTTCGGATTCATTTTCCGGTGGGTTGATGTTGGTGCGTGGCTTTTGATCTTAATTTTCCTGCGCCCGATAAGCCCCCGGCGTCAGCCCCGTCCATTTCTTGAACGCCCGATGAAACGCCGAAGGCTCGGAAAACCCCAACTGTTCGGCAATCTGCTGCAACGACAAATCCGCCCGCCCCAGGTGATAAATCGCGATGTCCCTTCGCAACTGATCCTTCAATTCCTGAAAACTCGACCCTTCCTCCCGCAAATGCCGACGCAATGTCTGCGGGCTGATGTGCAAGTGTGCGGCCACCGCTTCCAGGTCCGGCCAGTGTGAACTGTCGCGGCTGAGCAACCTTCGCAACTGGCTGCTCAAACTGTCGCCGTCATCCGGGCGCGACAACAGGTCGGCGGGGGAGTGTTCGAGGAAATGTTTGAGTGTCCGTTCGTCCTGCAACAGCGGCATGTGCAGGTAGCGACTGTGAAACAACAGGCTGCTCTGAGTCGTGGAAAAGACCATCGGGCAGGGGAACAGCAAATCGTATTCGGCGCCGTGCTCGGGTTTCGGGTAGCTGAACGTCGCCTGTTCCAGCCGAATTCGCTGGCCGATCAGCCAGCTGCCGAGTCGATGCCACACCATCAACTGGCTCTCGGTGAGAAAGTGGTCCGGGTCGCGGAACTGCGAATCGTCGAGGCTGAGGCGAATCATGTCGTCTTCGCGGGTCAGGGTCAGACGCGGGCTGTCGGGGAATAAGCTATAAAACAATAAGCCGCGGTGGAGTGCTTTTTCCAGATTGCGGCAGTGGATCACCGCATGGCACATCATCGCGAAGCTGCCGGTTTTGCTCGGAACCGGCCCGAAGCCCAGGTATTCGTCGTCCAGTGCCAGCCACAGTCCCTGGATCAATCGGGTGAACTGTTCAGGCGCGATTCTCGCTCGCGGCTCTTCAAGCAACTCGGGGCTGATGCCGAGTTGTTGCAGCAAATTTGAATAGTCATAACCCAGCCGGCGTGCGCCACCGAGGGCGGCACGGGCGAAATGACTGGCGATGGTGCGTTCGCGCATAGAAGGCAAGTCCGTCCATTGAACGACGGATGGTAGCCGTGGTGCCTGAAGATGAACAAGGCGGATATCCGCCAAATTGCAGGACGAGGTCAGGTCGATGGGCGGAAATCCGCCACTTTGCGGTAACCGTTTGGTGACAAAGAAAAACCTGCAACCCTTGATGTCAAAAGGCTTGCTGGCGATTTGACGAAGGTGGCACGGGCCTTGCGATACAACTCGCAGATGCCTGCCGTTGCGCAGCTCGACAAAACAAATCCCTCCAGTGCAGGAGGGTTCGCAATTGAAGTGTCTTTGGCAACAGGTGGATGTTGTCACCGGGCACTCTTGAGGAACTTTGCAATGACGACTCGTCAGCCACTGTACAAATCCCTGTATTTCCAGGTGATCGTTGCTATTGCCATCGGCATCCTGCTTGGTCACTTCTACCCGCAGACCGGTGTTGCCCTCAAGCCGCTGGGTGACGGGTTCATCAAACTGATCAAAATGATCATCGCCCCCATCATCTTCTGCACCGTCGTCAGTGGTATCGCGGGCATGCAGGACATGAAGTCGGTCGGCAAGACCGGCGGTTACGCGCTGCTCTACTTCGAAATCGTTTCGACCATCGCCTTGCTGGTGGGTCTGGTGGTAGTCAACATCGTGCAGCCGGGTGCCGGCATGCACATCGACGTCACGACGCTGGATGCCTCCAAAGTCGCTGCTTATGTAGCGGCCGGTGCTGATCAAAGCGTTGTTGGCTTCCTGTTGAACGTGATCCCGTCCACCATCGTCGGCGCGTTCGCCACAGGCGATATCCTGCAAGTGCTGATGTTCTCGGTGATCTTCGGTTTCGCCCTGCATCGCCTGGGTGCCTACGGCAAGCCGATCCTGGACTTCATCGATCGCTTCGCCCACGTGATGTTCAACATCATCAACATGATCATGAAGCTCGCGCCACTGGGTGCCTTCGGTGCCATGGCGTTCACCATCGGTGCCTACGGTGTGGGTTCGCTGGTGCAACTGGGTCAGTTGATGGCGTGTTTCTACATCACCTGTCTGCTGTTCGTTCTGGTGGTGCTGGGCGCTATCGCTCGCGCTCACGGCTTCAGCGTGCTGAAAGTGATCCGCTACATCCGTGAAGAGCTGCTGATCGTGCTGGGTACTTCTTCTTCGGAATCGGTGCTGCCACGCATGCTGATCAAGATGGAGCGCCTGGGCGCGCAGAAATCCGTTGTGGGTCTGGTGATCCCGACCGGTTACTCGTTCAACCTCGACGGTACTGCGATCTACCTGACCATGGCGGCGGTGTTCATTGCTCAGGCAACCGACACCCACATGGACATCACTCACCAGATCACCCTGCTGGTGGTGTTGCTGCTGTCCTCCAAAGGCGCTGCGGGTGTGACCGGTAGTGGCTTCATCGTGTTGGCGGCCACCTTGTCCGCTGTTGGCCACCTGCCGGTTGCCGGCCTGGCGCTGATCCTCGGTATCGACCGCTTCATGTCCGAAGCCCGTGCCCTGACCAACCTGGTCGGTAACGCTGTCGCCACCCTGGTTGTGGCCAAGTGGGTCAAGGAGCTGGACGTTGACGTGATGCACGCTGAACTGGCTTCTGGCGGTCGCGGTATCTCCGACGAGCCTAAAGACGATGTTCTGGGCCACGTCGAAGGGGCAACCCCAAGCAACGTCAAATAAGACGGCTGCACTGAAAAAACCCGCTTCGGCGGGTTTTTTCATGCCTGCGATTTGAGCGCAACGGTCAGCGCATCTGACGCATAAGGTGATTGCTGCAATGCCATCGGCTGCCTAGTCTGGGAACATCGTTTACGGAGAACGCCCATGCTCGGTCCACTGGCATCACTCAAGGTTCTGGATTTCTCGACACTGCTGCCGGGGCCGTTTGCCTCGTTGTTGCTGGCTGACATGGGCGCCGAAGTGCTGCGCATCGAATCGCCAACGCGCATGGACCTGCTGCGGGTATTGCCACCTCACGATCAGGGCGTCTCCGCCAGTCATGCCTACCTCAATCGCAACAAGCGCAGCCTGGCGCTGGACCTCAAGCGGCCTGAGGCGCTGGAGGTGATCAAGCAGTTGCTTGCGGACTACGACATCGTGCTGGAGCAGTTCCGCCCCGGCGTGATGGAACGATTGGGCCTGGGTTATGAAGCCTTGAAGGCGATCAATCCGAAACTGATCTACGTGTCGATCACCGGTTACGGCCAGACCGGCCCCTACAAGGACCGCGCCGGCCACGACATCAACTACCTGGCGCTGGCGGGGCTGGCGAGCCACACCGGCCGGGCCGACAGCGGACCGCTGCCGTTGGGCATGCAAGTGGCGGATATCGCCGGTGGCTCGTTGCACGGGGTGATCGGGCTGCTGGCGGCGCTCATCGCCCGACAGCAAACCGGGCAGGGGCAGCATCTGGATGTGAGCATGACCGACTGCGCGTTCAGCCTGAACGCCATGGCTGGCGCCGGGTATCTGGCCTGTGGCGTGGAGCCGGGAAGGGAGGAGCAGATGCTCAATGGCGGCAGTTTCTATGACTATTACCGTTCCCGCGATGGGCGCTGGTTCTCGGTGGGCAGTCTTGAGCCAGCGTTCATGAAGCAACTGTGTGCAGCGTTGGGGCTGGAAGAGCTGGAAACCTTGGGCTTATCGCCTGAACCGGCCTTGCAAAAGGCGCTGAAGAACGCGCTGAGGATTGAATTCGAGACCCACGATTTTGCCGAGTTATGCGCGCTGTTCGCCACGTTGGATGCGTGTGTCGAGCCGGTGTTGAGTGTGGGCGAAGCGGTGCGTCATCCGCAGTTGAAGGCTCGGGCGCTGGTGACCGAAGTGCCGCGTGGTGACGGGACGACTCAGGCGCAGATGGCCTGTCCGTTGAAGTTTTCGCAAGGGTTGCCGCAGCCACGGCATATTGGTGCCCGACTGGGGCAGCACACGGATCAGGTGTTGGGGGAGTTGGGGTTTAGTGCAGAGCGTATCGAAGCGTTGCGGCGTGCCAAGGTGGTTGTGTAGCGCCTGCCAGGACGCCTTCGCGAGCACAGGCACCAAAAATCTAACTACTCAACCCGCATTTCCCCGCTGAACACCAACGTACTCCGGCATCGCCGACACAAATACCGGCGCCCTTGCCGCACCAAACCATGACGCTGGGCCGAAAACGGGAAATCGCTGTCCGCACACGGGCATTTGTAGATGTAGCGGGTCACGCTGCGGCGTTTGACGTCATAGGTGTGGCAGCGATTGGGCGGCAGTTCGTACACGCCGCGCATGATCAATTGCCACTCTTCGCCATGCGGCTGGATGCGGTCGCCGAACAGTTGATGGGCGATCAGGTGCGCAACCTCGTGGGCCACGGTCTGCTTGAGGAAGTCTTCGGTGTTTTCCCGGTACAGCTGCGGATTGAAGCGCAGCAGGTTCTCGTGCAAATGCGCGACACCGGCTTTTTGCCCGCGCAGCTTGAGGCTCACCACGGGGCGTTTGAAAGGTCGTTTGAAAAAGGATTCGGCTAGTTGGTAACAGTCTTCGACGCGGGTATTGAGTTGCTCGGGCATGCTTGATGGATCTCCAGAGACGTCGAGTATGCCGCAACCCTCGAGCGTTGCGAATCGCCGAGGCGCCGAATGGTCGTCACCGTTTTCTATCCTTGGGCATTAGAAGGCCGCCTTGCGGCGGCCTGTGTTGGCAGATCTTGTTTTGGGTGATGTGTTGCTAATTGGTGTAGACCGGCCCCACGCCGAGTCCCCAGACAATTACAGTGAACGCCATGATGGCCACCAACACCACCAGGCCTACAGCAAGCACCGAACTTGAAAAAAGAAATCCCTCGTCTGATGGAATGCTCATGAAAGTGGGTAGCCCCACATACAGCAGGTACACCGTGTAGCAGATGGCCGCGGTGCCGACGATCATCCCAAGCCACATGTGTGGGTACAGCGCCGCCAGACCGCCGATAAAGAGCGGTGTCGCGGTGTAGGTCGCAAATGCAACGCAGCGTGCCAGACTCGGGTTGGCATCATAGGTGCGAGCCATCCAGTGGATGAACGCGCCCATTACCGCCACACCGCCGAGCATCGCCAGGTATGACATGACCGTCATCCATATCGCGCTTTCCACCGTCAGCATCACCGGTGCGCGACTGCCAATGACCCAGCCGACCTGAGTGGTGCCGATAAACGCGGATACCGCGGGAATCGCCGCCAGAATCAGGGTATGAGTGAGATACATGTGGCTGATGCTTTCCTCCTGGTCGCCACGAATCTCTTTCCATTCTTGGTCAGGGTGGGTGAAGAGCCCCACTACGTGATGGATCATGCCAGTCACTCCTCTTGTTTTTACCGTCGCCCCCCAGTGGAGCGCCTACGGGCCAAAGTGGCCTAGTAAGGAAAGGTCTGGATATGTGTGCGACCTTATGTCGCAGTATAGAAAGGTCTTAACGGCGCAGGTTGCAGGGCTTTAGAGCAAATTGCGCTGTAAACCCTCCTGTTAATCGCCGTCGGGTCTGTGCACACCTACCTTGTAGGAGTGAGCCTGCTCGCGATAGCGGTGGGTCAGCTTGCATGGATGATGACTGCACACCGCCATCGCGAGCAGGCTCACTCCTACAGGGGACGGTGGGCTCTTCGCCGACGACGCGTTTTTGCGTAAAATGCCGGCCTTTCGTCACACCTCACGGATTTCGCGTCATGGGCACTCTTACGGTCAACCAGAACAAACTGCAAAAGCGCCTTCGCCGCCAGGCCGGTGAGGCTGTTGCCGATTTCAACATGATTGAAGACGGCGACAAGGTCATGGTCTGCCTGTCCGGTGGCAAGGACAGCTACACCATGCTCGATGTGCTGATGCACTTTCAGAAGGTCGCCCCGATCAAGTTCGAGATCGTGGCCGTGAACATGGACCAGAAGCAGCCGGGTTTTCCTGAGCATGTGCTGCCGGCCTACCTCAAAGAGCTGGGCATCGAGTACCACATTGTCGAGAAAGACACCTATTCGGTGGTCAAGGAGCTGATCCCGGAGGGCAAGACCACCTGTTCGCTATGCTCGCGCCTGCGTCGCGGCACGCTCTACACCTTCGCCGACGAAATCGGCGCGACCAAGATGGCCCTCGGTCATCACCGCGACGACATCGTCGAGACCTTTTTCCTGAACATGTTCTTCAACGGTTCGCTCAAAGCCATGCCGCCGAAGCTGCGCGCCGACGATGGCCGCAACGTGGTGATCCGCCCGCTGGCCTACTGCAACGAAAAAGACATCCAGGCCTACTCGGACTTCAAGCAATTCCCGATCATCCCGTGCAACCTCTGTGGTTCCCAGGAAAACCTGCAACGCCAGGTGGTCAAGGACATGCTTCAGGAGTGGGAGCGCAAGACGCCAGGCCGCACCGAAAGCATTTTCCGCAGCTTGCAGAATGTGATCCCGTCGCAACTGGCGGATCGCAACCTGTTCGACTTTACCAACCTGCGTATCGATGAAACCGCCGCTTCGCGGTTCGTCAACGTCGTCAACCTCTAATCAGAAACTGTAGGAGTGAGCCTGCTCGCGATTGCGTCGTGTCAGTCGACATCAACGTTGAATGACACACCGCTATCGCGAGCAGGCTCACTCCTACATTCAGTTTCTCGTTTCAATCCTTAGGAGAGGGCATGCGCGATTACAAGTGGCTGCACGAATACTGTCTGAACCGCTTCGGTTCAGCAGCTGAACTGGAAGCCCATCTGCCCGTTCCGAAAACCCCGGCGCAATTGCGCAAGATCAGCGACGACCGCTACCTCTCGACCATGGCGCTGCGCGTCTTCCGCGCCGGGCTCAAGCACAGCCTGGTGGACGCCAAATGGCCGGCGTTCGAAGAAGTGTTCTTCAAGTTCGACCCTGAGAAAGTCGTGCTGATGAGTGCCGAACACCTCGAGCGTTTGATGCAGGACGCGCGGATTATTCGTCACCTGGGCAAGCTCAAGAGCGTGCCGCGCAATGCGCAGTTCATTCTGGATGTGGCGCATGAGAAGGGCAGCTTCGGCGCGTTGATCGCTGATTGGCCGGTCACGGATATCGTTGGGTTGTGGACCTACCTGAAAAAGCGCGGTCATCAATTGGGCGGGTTGTCGGCACCGCGGTTCTTGCGGATGGTGGGCAAGGATACGTTTGTGCCGAGCTACGATGTGGTCGCGGCGTTGAATGCGCAGAAGATCGTCGACAAGGTTCCGAGCAGTCTGCGGGACCTGGCCACGGTGCAGGGCGTGTTCAACCAGTGGCATGAAGAAAGTGGTGGGCGGCCGATGAGCCAGATTTCGATGATGCTGGCGTACACCGTCAACCACTGACGAAGATGATCGTTCCCACGCGGAGCGTGGGAACGATCACTGTGGGGGCGGTCAGGCTGCGGAAGTTTCGCCTTCACCCGCCAACTTGCGGTTCAACTGAAACCGCCACCGCACATACAACAGCGCCGAGCAGAACACCGCCAGGCTCGCGCCCATCTCGAGCAAACCAAACAGCTGCCGGTTCGGGTCATACGCCGCCAATGCGCCCTTGATGAAATACAGGTTCACCACAAAACACATCCATGAATGCCCGCGCGCACTGCCGATAATCATCCCCGGCGCCAGCAACAGCAGCGGCACCAGTTCGATCAGCAGAATCACCCACGGCCGGGCGCCGTGCAGGTCGGCGACCACCAGGTAGTAGGCGCACAGCAAACCCACCAAACCGAAGTAGCACAGCAGGCTGACGACACGCATCGCTCGGACCCGGGGTTCGAGCCATTCGATGGAGGGCAAAATCTTCGGCTTTTTGGCCACGTCAGTTCCCCAGTTTCTGTGCAGTCTTCGCCAAGCGCAGGCCCAAGGCCCGACACAGCGCGACTTCATGTTCATTCAAGCCGCTTTTGCCATCGGCCCCGGCGTGATGGCTGGCGCCGTAAGGCGTGCCGCCGCCGCGGGTTTCCAGCAGGGCCGATTCGCTGTAAGGCAGGCCGGTGATCAGCATGCCGTGGTGCAGCAACGGCAACATCATCGACAACAGCGTGGTTTCCTGGCCGCCGTGCAGGCTCGCGGTGGAGGTGAAAACGCCAGCCGGCTTGCCCACCAGCGCGCCGGTCAGCCACAGGTTGCTGGTGCCGTCGAGGAAGTACTTGAGCGGCGCCGCCATGTTGCCGAACCGGGTCGGGCTGCCCATGGCCAGGCCTGCGCAGTTCTTCAAATCGTCGAGACTGGCGTACAGCGCGCCTTCGTCGGGGATGTCCGGCGACACGGCTTCGCATTCGCTGGAGATCGCCGGCACGGTGCGCAGCCGCGCTTCCATCCCGGCCTGTTCGACGCCCCGGGCGATCTGCCGGGCCATTTCATTGGTCGAGCCGCTGCGGCTGTAATACAGAACCAGAATGTACGGTGCACTCACGGCAGCAACTCCAGCACATTCTCCGGCGGCCGGCCGATGACGGCTTTGTCGCCAACTTCCAGAATCGGCCGCTCCATGAGTTTCGGGTTGGCGGCGATGGCGGCGATCAATTGCGCTTCGCTGAGGCTGCTGTCGGCCAGGTTGAGGGTTTTGTACTCGTCCTCACCGGTGCGCAGCAGTTGCCGGGCGCTGATGCCGAGCTTGGTCAACAGGCTCTGGATTTGCGCGGCGTCCAGCGGGGTTTCCAGGTAGCGGACCACCGTCGGGGTCAGACCACGGGCTTCGAGCAGTTCGAGCGCACCGCGGGATTTCGAGCAGCGCGGGTTGTGATAAAGCGTCAGATCGGTCATGTGCGGTTCGCATCTTGCGTAAGGTGACGGCTATTCTAACTGTGCAGCGCGTAATCCAGAACCTTGGGAGGCGATGGGTCGCAGGCGCATTCAATTTTGAACAAGGAATACGACATGACTAGGCGACTGGCAGCGGCATTGGCGATCATCGGTACGTTATTGCTGGGAGGCTGTGGCAACGACTATGGCAGCGACCAGAGCGGCCAGAAAGTCGCCGCCGAACGTCTGGACAAAAAATGGCTGGTGCTCAATTACTGGGCGGAATGGTGCGGGCCGTGCCGGACCGAGATCCCGGAATTGAACACCCTGGCCGATCAGCTCAAGAACAAGAAGATTGGTGTGTTTGGGGTCAACTTCGACAATGTGCAGGGTGAAGAGCTGAAAAGCGCCAGCGAGAAGCTGGGCATCAAATTCACCGTGCTGGCTTCTGATCCGGCCGATCTTTTTGAGTTGCCGCGCAGCGAGGCGCTGCCGGTGACTTACATCATCGATAACAAGGGCAAGGTACGGGAACAGTTGATGGGCGAGCAGACGGCGGCGGGGGTGATGGCGAAGCTTGAGGCGTTGCAGGCTAAGAACTGAAAGCAAAAGATCGCAGCCTCGTTTCACTCGACAGCTCCTACAAGGGTTTCGAATTCCACCTGTAGGAGCTGTCGAGTGAAACGAGGCTGCGATCTTTTCAGGGCTGAATGATCAACCCTCTTCAAGCCACCAACGCAGCGGCTTGCCTTCGGCCGGCCAGAAGCGCATCTGCTCCATCGGTGAAACATCCCAGCGCTGTACGCCTTCCAGCGCCTGCATGAAGCGCTTTTCCTGCTCCATGACCGCCGGCGCGCACAGTTTGCGCGTGCTGCCGACCTTGCCGAAGCTCAGCTTGTCTCCTTCCAGGGTGTACGGTGCGAACCAGTGGTTGCAGCCGCCGTTGCCGTAGGCCCGACCGTCTTCACCGAGGGTGATGGTCAGGTGGCTGTAATCCATCAACGGACGTTCGCCGATCCATTCCAGAATGTAGCTGCGGTTCTGTTGCAATTGCACCGGCTCGGCGGCGCAGCCCAGCAGGCTGGCGCCAACCATCGAGGTCAGAGCGAGGCGTTTCATCACGCGGGCTCCTGGCATTTCGGGCACAGGTGCTTCTCGCCAACCGTGGTCCAGCCCAGTTCGGCGATGCGCGCGGTGGCAGCAGGCTTTTCAGCCTTGTTGCCCAGCTTGGCGTCGACCGCGAACTCGAAGCTCAGCTCTTTGGCGCAGCTGTCGCAGTTGACTTTCCAGGTGTGGATCGCCAGTTCGCCGAACACCGGACCACTGGCCACCGCGACCCATTGGCCTGGCGGATTGATCAAGTGGCGAACCGTTTCGACGGTCAGGCGCATGGACAAGTCCTTGGCGCCTTTGAGGGTCACGACCAGCACGTCGTTGTTACGAATCGAGCCGCCGTTGCCGGTGACTTGATAACGCCCCGGCACAAGGGCGCGGCATTCGGTGAGGGTGTGTTGCGGGTTCATCAGGCTATAGCGGAAATCGTGTTCGACCATGGGTCCTCCAAATATGCGCGGCATGCTAGCACGGACATCAGCGCAGCATGGCGCGGGCATATGACCTTCGATCTGGTTCAGTCGCCCTTTACCAGATTCGCAGGCGCGCCGACCGCCCAGGCGGCGATGTTTTGCAGGGTGGTTGCGGCAATCGCGCCCAGGGCCTCGCGGGTCAGGAAGGCCTGGTGAGCGGTGACGATCACGTTCGGGAAGGTCAGCAGCCGCGCCAGCACATCGTCCTGCAGCGGCAGGTCGGAACGGTCCTCGAAGAACAGCTGCGCCTCCTCTTCATACACATCCAGCCCCAGGTAACCCAGTTGACCGTCCTTCAGCGCGTCGATCAGCGCCGGCGTGTCCACCAGGCCACCGCGGCCGGTGTTGATCAGCATCGCACCGGCTTGCATGTGCGCCAGTGATTCGCGATTGATCAAGTGTTTGCTTTGTTCGTTGAGCGGGCAGTGCAGGCTGATGATCTGCGACTCGGCCAGCAGTTCCGGCAGGCTCAGGTAACGGGCACCGAGGGCTTTGACTTGCGGGTTGGGGAAGGGGTCGTACGCCAGCAATTGGCAGCCAAAGCCGTTCATGATTTTCGCGAAGGTCGCGCCGATCTGCCCGGTGCCGACCACGCCGACGGTCTTGCCCACCAGGTCGAAGCCGGTCAGCCCGTGCAGGCTGAAATCGCCTTCGCGTGTTCGGTTGTAAGCGCGATGCAGGCGTCGGTTGAGCGCCAGGATCAGCGCCACCGCATGTTCCGCCACCGCATGGGGCGAGTAGGCCGGGACGCGCGCAATCGCCAGTCCCAGACGCTTCGCCACAGCCAGATCGACATGGTTGTAACCGGCCGAGCGCAGGGCGATCAGGCGTGTGCCACCCGCGGCCAGGCGTTCAAGCACCGGCGCGCTGAGGTCATCATTAATGAAGGCACAGACCACTTCGTGGTGCTCGGCCAGCGCCACCGTATCAAGGCTCAGTCGCGCCGATTGAAAGTGCAGTTCAATGCCGGCCGGAAGCTCGGCACTGAGGAAGCTGTCGCGGTCGTAGGTCTGGCTGCTGAAAAGAATCGTGCGCATGCGGTCCTCCTGGAATGTACATCAGGCATTTATACGGGCATGGGCGGCCAGGCGATTGATGGCCCGGTCGAGGTCTTCCAGTGCGCTGGGGGCTTTGGGGTCCTGTTGCTTGAGCAGGGTTTCGCTGCGCTGGCAGGCGGCGCGCAGTTGCGGAACGCCGCAATAACGGGTCGCGCCGTGCAGGCGATGGACGCGCTCGATCAGGGCGTTCTGGTCGTTGTTTTCTCGGGCGAAGCGAATCGCCTCGCGGTCGGCTTCCAGCGACGCCAGCAGCATTGCCAGCATGTCTGCTGCCAGGTCAGCCTTGCCGGCGGCCAGGCGCAAACCTTCTTCGTGATCGAGCACCTGCAACTCATGACCACCACCGTGGCTGTCGCTGGAGCGCTCCGGCCCATGATTTCGCAGCGCCAGGCCGGTCCACTTCAGCACCACTTGGGCCAGTTGCCGTTCGCTGATCGGTTTGGTCAGGTAATCGTCCATACCGCTTTGCAGCAGCGCACGCTTTTCGTTGGCCATGGCGTGAGCGGTGAGGGCAACGATCGGCAGCGGCGTGCAATGCCGCTCACTTTCCCATTGGCGAATCGCTTCGGTACTTTGCCGCCCGTCCATGCCGGGCATCTGAACGTCCATCAGCACCAGGTCGAAGGTTTCGGTCTGCACGGCCTTGACCGCCGCATAGCCGCTTTCCACCGCGAGGACTTTGGCGCCCATGTCTTCGAGCAGGGTTTGCACCAGCAGCAGGTTGGCCGGGTTGTCGTCGACACAAAGCACTTTTGGCGCACGGCTGGACACCGGTTCGCCGGGTTCGCTGCGGTGCTGACGCGGGTTGACCAGGTCAGACAAGGCCCGCCGCAGCTTGCGGGTGCAGGCCGGTTTGGCCTGGAGCTGGCTGTGCGGGTTGGGCACCGAGAGATGGAACAGCGTCTGTTCGGTGGTCGGGCACAGCACCAGCACCTTGCAACCCAGGTGTTCGAGGTCCCAGATGTGCTGATTGAGGCGCTCTGGCGGCATGTCGTTGCTGGTGATGCCGAGCACCGCCAGGTCGATCGCCTGATCGGTCTGATGCGCGCCGGTCACGCCATTGGTCAGGCTTTCCAACGTATTGAACGGGGTGACTTCGAGGCCGCAGTCTTCCAGTTGATGCTGCAACGCCTGACGGGCCAGTTCGTGGTTTTCCAGCACGGCCACCCGACGCCCGAGCAATGGCGGACCGGGCAGGTCTTCGGCATCGTCGCGGGTTTTGGGCAGGCTCAGGCTGATCCAGAATTCCGAACCTTCACCGGGGGTGCTGTCGACGCCAATCTCGCCGCCCATCTGTTCGATCAGGCGTTTGGAAATCACCAATCCCAGACCGGTCCCGCCCGGTTGCCTGGACAGCGAATTGTCGGCCTGGCTGAAGGCCTGGAACAAGGCGCGCACATCCTGGTTCGACAGCCCGATGCCGGTGTCTTGAATGCTGATGCGCAGTTGCACGCTGTCTTCGTGCTCTTCCTCGAGCATGGCGCGGGCGACGATGGTGCCTTCGCGGGTGAACTTGATCGCATTGCTGACCAGGTTGGTGAGAATCTGCTTGAGCCGCAGCGGGTCACCCACCAGCGACAGCGGCGTATCGCGATAAACCAGGCTCACCAGCTCCAGTTGCTTGGCGTGGGCAGCCGGGGCGAGGATGGTCAGCGTGTCCTGGAGCAGGTCGCGCAAGTTGAACGGAATATGGTCGAGCACCAGTTTGCCGGCCTCGATTTTCGAGAAGTCGAGAATCTCGTTGATGATCCCCAGCAGGCTGTCGGCGGACTTTTCGATGGTGCCCAGGTAGTCGAGCTGGCGCGGGGTCAGCTCGCTTTTTTGCAGCAGGTGGGTGAAGCCGAGAATGCCGTTGAGCGGCGTGCGGATTTCATGGCTCATGTTGGCCAGGAACTCGGATTTGATCCGGCTGGCTTCAAGGGCTTCCTTGCGTGCCAGGTCCAGTTCGATGTTCTGGATCTCGATGGTTTCCAGGTTCTGGCGCACGTCCTCGGTGGCCTGGTCGATGCTGTGCTGCAACTCTTCCTGCGCGTTCTGCAGGGTGCCCGCCATGCGGTTGATGCCGGACGCCAGTGTGTCCAGCTCCTGGCTGCCGAGGGGCGGCAGACGGGTTTCCAGATGACCGTCCTTGAGTTGGGCCACCGCTTGCTTGATCTGACTCAGCGGCCGATTGATGCTCCGGCCCATGCGCAACGCCAGCAGCGCCGCGCCGGCCAGGCCTGCGCCGATCAGCAACAGGCTGGCAAACAGGCTGCGGTAACCGCGCAGCAGCATGCCGTTGTGGGACAGTTCGAGTTCGACCCAGCCCAACAGGCGGTCGGTTTCCTCGGGAATCAAGTCACCGGCCAGATTGCGGTGCTTGCCGAACACCGGCAGCAAGTAACGCGTCGCGTCATTGCCGCTGCGGCGCAGCATCTGCGAACTGTTGCCGATCGGCGCCTGATTGAGCATGGTCGGGCCGGCATGGGCCAGCAGGGTGCGGTCGGGCGCGAGAAACGAAACGGCGCGCACGTCCGCTTGTTCCAGCGATTGGGTGGCAATGCGTTCCAAAAGCTCGGTGTTTTTGTGGCCCATGGCCGGGGCCACCAAGGGCGCCAGTTGTTCGGCGATCATCTCGCCACGCTGCATGAGCTGGGTTTGCAGGTCGGATTGCTGCATCCAGGTGAAATAGCCGCCCAGAACCAAGGCCATCAGGCTGGTCGGCAACAGGGTCAGCAATAGCACGCGGCCTTTAATTCCCAGTTTCTTGAGCACGCATCTCTCCTGCATCCAGCGATTTAATGACCTGCACGTACGTCCAGCACGCACCACCTGCGCAGTGTAGCGATTTGCAGGCGGGCAATCTTCGTAAAATTGATGTCGTCATTCGTCGGCCGGATAGCCACTTTTACCTCATGGGCAAACCTTGTGTTGCCCGCAGAGAGGCAATCTTGAATAATCGACAACTGAGAATTATTTGCAGATAGTCATGACTCCCATCACCGCTGGCCATCCTCGTATCCTGTCTATAGAAGACGACCTCATACTCGGTGCTTATGTTCATGAGCACTTGGGACGTTGCGGTTTTCAGGTGACGTGGTGCCAGAACGGTCTGGAAGGCTTGACCATTGCCCGCCAGCAAGCCTTCGATGTGGTGCTGATGGATATTCTGCTACCGGGCCTGGACGGGCTGAATGTACTGACGCAGTTGCGCCAGAGCCATTCCACTCCGGTGGTGCTGATGTCGGCGCTCGGTGCCGAGGCGGATCGCATCAGTGGTTTTCGGCTGGGCGCCGATGATTACCTGCCCAAACCCTTCAGCATGGTCGAGTTGCGGGTGCGCATCGAAGCCATCCTGCGACGGGTCGCGCTCGACCGCCGGCCAGCGCCGGCACCGATTGCCCCTTCGGCGGACAGCCTGCGTTTCGACGATGAATGCTGTGATGTCTTTTATGGCGAACACGCTGCCGGCCTGACCCGCAGCGAGTATCGGTTGCTGGAGACGCTGAACCGCAATGGCGATGAAGTCCTGAGCAAAGCCTTCCTTTATCAGCATGTATTGCAGCGCGGTTATGCACCCCATGACCGCAGCCTCGACATGCACATCAGCCAGATCCGTCGCAAGCTCAAGGCTGTCGGCTACCTCGAGCGCGAAGTGCGCACGGTGTGGGGCAAGGGTTACGTATTGAGTGCTGTCGATGAAGTGGACTGACCTGCCGGGCAGGCATTCGCTGTTCTGGAAACTGGCGTGTTTGTTGGTGGCGTTCTGTCTGCTGATGATCTGGCTCAGTTGGTCCTGGGGGCGCTACATGGAACAGAAAAACCTGTTCCTGTCCGATGAGGCTCGGGGCACGCTGACGCGCTATGCCGCCGAGGCCGAGCAGGTGTGGAGTGAGCGCCAGAATGCAGGCGTCGATGCCTGGTTGCAGAGCGTCGGCCATCGCGAGTCGACATGGGTCGGTGTGATTGGCGGTGATTTGCAGTCATTGAGCAGTTACCCGCTGACGGAAAAAGAAACCCAGCGCCTGACCTTTCTACGCGGTCTGGATTGGCCGACGAGTCGCCATACCAAAGGCCTGCCGTGGTTGAGAGTGCCTTTTCCCAACGATCCGTCCGCTGGCAGCCTGGTGATCGAACTGCCCCGGCGTTTCGTGCCCGGGCAATACCGGGTGTTCTGGCGGGTGATCACCAATGGGGTGATTCCCGGACTGTTCACCTTGCTGCTGTGTGTTGGCCTGTATCGGTTGCTGGTCGTGCCTTTGAACAGTCTGCGCGAACAGGCCAATGCCTGGCGCGCCGACCCGTTGAACGTGCGGTTGTCGAACCGCATCACCAATCGCCCGGATGAGCTGGGTGAACTGGGCCGGGCCTTCGATCACATGTCCGAGCGCCTGCAAAGCACGGTGGCCCTGCAACAACAACTGCTGCGCGACCTGTCCCACGAATTGCGCACGCCACTGAGTCGCCTGCGGGTGGCCAGCGAAAGCGAACAGGGGTTGACGCAATTGCGCGAGCGCATTGGCCGAGAGGTCGATGGCATGCAACGTCTGGTGGAAGACACCCTGCAACTGGCCTGGCTCGACACCGAGCGCGCGCCGCTGCCCGACGAATCGATCCAGGTTCAGGCGTTGTGGGAAATGCTCACGGAAAACGCCTGCTATGAAAGCGGCTGGCCGGCGAGCCAGTTGCAGTGTGCGGTGGATTCGTCCTGCTGGGTGCGCGGTCATCTCAATACGTTGGCTCAAGCGCTGGAAAACATCCTGCGCAATGCCATTCGTCATTCACCGCAGGGCGGCGTTGTGCGCCTTGGTGGGCAGCGCGATGGCGATTTCTGGCATGTGTGGCTGGAGGATGAGGGCGGCGGGGTGGCTGAGGCAGATCTTGAGCGGATCTTCTGTCCGTTCATTCGACTCGACGGATCGCGGCCGGGGGATGGTGGGTTCGGGTTGGGGTTGAGCATTGCCAGGAATGCGGTGCAGCGGCAGGGCGGGAGTTTGTGGGCTGAGAACACTGAGACGGGGTTGCGGCTGAATATGCGGTTGGTGGCTGATATTGATGGTGTGAGTGATGACGCCATCGCGAGCAAGCTCGCTCCCACAGTGGAGGTGTGTCGGCCACAAATGGTGTGATCAACCCCGCACCCTGTGGGAGCGAGCTTGCTCGCGATGAGGCCTGTCGAGTCACCATCAAGAAAAAGTCTCATCGCTGGTGAGACAATCTTCCGGGACCCAAAAACCATCGGATTAATAAGATCTGTCACGTTGAAGTGAAAGTCGCACCACCGGTGCGACAATTCCTTGTCGAACAACCTGATCATTTCCCCTCAGTGCAAAAACCTTGTTTAACGCTGCACTCTTCGGACGCAGCGACGTCCAGCGGGCAAAAGTGTCAGCGCTGCTGACACAAACCCGTCCCTCGGCGCGGGCATTGTTAATACAGAGTTTTTGAGCGGCTGCCCAGACGCATTTCGCGCAGACAGCTTAACGTTGAAACAGCCCCTTATTCCCATAAACCATAAGCACCGTACTTTGCGTGATATGGCCTGCGAAGGTTTGCCGGTATGATAGGCGCCCCCGCAGTCTGGATTGCGAATTACGCCATGACCTTGCAGTACCCAACCATCGCCGATTGCGTCGGCAACACTCCGCTGGTCCGTTTGCAGCGCCTGCCTGGCGCCACCAGCAATACCCTTTTGCTCAAGCTCGAAGGGAATAACCCGGCGGGTTCGGTCAAGGACCGTCCGGCGCTGTCGATGATTACCCGCGCTGAATTGCGCGGGCAGATCCACGTCGGCGATACGCTGATCGAAGCGACCTCGGGTAACACCGGGATCGCCCTGGCGATGGCCGCGGCGATCAAGGGTTACAAGATGATCCTGATCATGCCGGACAACTCCAGCGCCGAACGTAAAGCAGCCATGACCGCGTATGGCGCCGAGCTGATTCTGGTCACCCAGGAAGAGGGCATGGAAGGCGCCCGCGACCTCGCCCAGCGAATGGAAGCCGAAGGCCGCGGGAAGGTGCTGGATCAGTTCGCCAACGGGGACAACCCGCAAGCGCACTACACCACCACCGGCCCGGAAATCTGGCGTCAGACCGAAGGCACCATCACCCATTTCGTCAGCTCCATGGGCACCACCGGTACCATCATGGGCGTCTCGCGCTACTTGAAAGAGCAGAACGAGAACGTGCAGATCATCGGTCTGCAACCGATGGAAGGCTCGGCGATTCCGGGCATCCGTCGCTGGCCGCAGGAATACCTGCCGAAGATCTACCAGGCCGAGCGCGTGGACCGGATCGTCGACATGGCGCAAAGCGAAGCCGAAGACGTGACCCGTCGTCTGGCCCGCGAAGAAGGCATCTTCTGCGGCGTGTCCTCGGGCGGTGCCGTGGCAGCCATGCTGCGTCTGTCCAAAGAAGTTGAAAACGCGGTGATCGTCGCGATCATCTGCGACCGTGGCGACCGTTACTTGTCGACCGGCATTTTCGACGCGCCTAACTGATGGCCAAGCAAGAAAGAGGCCTGCGCTTCCAGCCCACCGGCGGCAGCAAGGCCCCGCAAATTCCGACCGGCAAAAAGCAGCGCTTGAGTATTGAGCGCCTGGCTAATGACGGTCGCGGTATCGCGTTTTTTGAAGGTCGCACCTGGTTCGTCATCGGCGCATTGGCCGGTGAAGAAGTCGAAGCACGCGTGTTGGGCGCCCACGGCAAAGTGGTCGAGGCGCGCACCGAACGGGTGTTCAAGGCCAGCGAACTGCGCCGCCCGGCACCGTGTCCGCATGCCGGTCGCTGTGGCGGTTGCAGCGTGCAACATCTGCCGCACAACGAACAACTCGCCCTGAAACAGCGCATGCTCGCCGAGCAATTGGCGAAGGTCGCCGGTGTCGAACCCGAAGAATGGGCCGCGCCGTTGAGCGGTCCGGAATTCGGTTACCGGCGTCGCGCCCGAGTGGCGGTGCGCTGGGACATGAAGGCGAAAAAGCTCGAAGTCGGTTTCCGCGCCGCGGGCAGTCAGGACATCGTTGCGATCAACGAATGCACGGTGCTGGTACAGCCTTTGCAACCAATCATGACCCGCTTGCCGGAAATGCTTCGGCGCTTGAGTAAACCTCAGGCACTCGGGCATGTGGAGTTGTTCAGCGGTTCGTCGTTGGCGGTGTTGCTGCGGCACATGGCGCCGCTGTCCGACGCCGACATGACGATCCTCAAGGATTTCTGCGCGTTCCATGAAGCTCAACTGTGGCTGCATGGCGACGGTGAACCGCAACCGGTTGAGGCTGACCAGTCGTTGGGTTATCGCCTTGAGCAGTGGGACTTGAACCTGGCGTACCGACCGGGGGATTTCATCCAGGTCAACGCCGGGGTCAACGAAGCGATGATCGCCCAGGCGCTGGAGTGGCTGAAGCCGACGGCGGAGGAACGCGTTCTCGATCTATTCTGTGGTTTGGGTAACTTTGCGTTGCCGCTGGCCAAGGTCGTTCGTGAAGTGGTGGCAGTGGAAGGTGTGCAGGCGATGGTCGAGCGAGCAGCTGCGAACGCTGCTAGCAACAATCTTCATAATGCGAAGTTTTTTCAGGCCGATTTATCCCAGCCTTTGACCGATGCCGAATGGGCGCGCGAAGGCTTTTGTGCGGTACTCTTGGACCCACCGCGTGACGGTGCTTTCGAGGCAGTGCGCAAGCTTGCGTCCCTGGGCGCCAAACGGTTGGTGTATGTGTCGTGTAATCCGGCAACGCTGGCGCGCGACACGGTCGAATTGATCAAGCAGGGCTACCGGTTAAAACGTGCCGGGATTCTCGATATGTTTCCTCAGACGGCACATGTCGAGGCCATGGCGTTATTTGAAGCGAGCTAGGACGGCTCGTCTGGTCCGACTGGCCCGCCCGTGCAGCCGCGTACCGGCCCTGATGTGGGCACACGGGCAACGAAGGTCAGCGATTTGACGCATTGAATCTGCGTCGTAGGGAAGGTAAGCAAGATGGTACAGGTGAGAGCACACCAGCCGATCAACACCGACGGCAGTATCAATCTCGAGGCTTGGCTCGATCACGCGGTCAGTGTCGATCCGGCACTGGATCGCGAAGCCTTGAAGGAAGCGTGCGAGTTTGCTCGTGCGTCTGAACAACAAGCCAATGCGGCGAAAAACCTGTGGTCCGAAGGGACCTCGAGTTTCCGCACGGGACTTGAGATCGCCGAGATTCTCGCCGACCTCAAACTCGATCAGGATTCGTTGGTTGCCGCGATCCTGTATCGCGGCGTGCGCGAAGGCCAGATTGAGTTGCCGGCGGTCAGCCAGCGCTTCGGTCCGGTGGTCGCCAAACTCATCGACGGCGTGTTGCGCATGGCGGCGATCAGCGCCAGCCTCAGCCCTCGTCAATCCCTGGTGCTGGGCACTCAGGGCCAGGTCGAAAACCTGCGCAAGATGCTGGTCGCCATGGTCGACGACGTTCGCGTTGCGCTGATCAAACTGGCCGAACGCACCTGCGCGATCCGTGCGGTGAAAACCGCCGATGACGAGAAACGCAACCGCGTCGCCCGTGAAGTCTTCGACATCTACGCGCCTTTGGCTCACCGGCTCGGTATCGGTCACATCAAATGGGAACTGGAGGACTTGTCCTTCCGTTACCTTGAGCCCGATCAGTACAAGCAGATCGCCAAATTGCTTCATGAGCGGCGTCTGGATCGCGAGCGCTTCATCAGCGACGTGATGACTCAGCTGAAAAATGAATTGCAGGCTACCGGCGTCGATGCCGACATCAGCGGCCGGGCCAAACACATCTATTCGATCTGGCGCAAAATGCAGCGCAAGGGTCTGGAATTCAGCCAGATCTACGACGTGCGTGCCGTTCGCGTGCTGGTGCCGGAAATGCGCGACTGCTACACCGCGCTCGGTATCGTCCACACCCTGTGGCGGCACATCCCGAAAGAATTCGACGACTACATCGCCAACCCGAAAGAGAACGGCTACCGCTCGCTGCACACCGCGGTGATCGGCCCGGAGGGCAAGGTGCTGGAAGTGCAGATCCGCACCCACGCCATGCACGAAGAAGCCGAGCTGGGCGTTTGCGCGCACTGGAAGTACAAGGGCACCGACGTCAAATCCGGCTCCAACCACTATGAAGAGAAAATTTCCTGGCTGCGTCAGGTCCTCGAGTGGCATGAAGAGCTGGGTGACATCGGCGGCCTGGCTGAACAGCTGCGGGTCGATATCGAACCGGACCGGGTGTACATCTTCACCCCGGACGGTCACGCCATCGACTTGCCGAAAGGCGCGACGCCGCTGGACTTCGCCTACCGCGTGCACACCGAAATCGGTCACAACTGCCGTGGAGCGAAGATCAACGGGCGCATCGTGCCGCTCAACTACAGCCTGCAAACCGGTGAACAGGTCGAGATCATCACCAGCAAGCACGGCACCCCGAGCCGCGACTGGCTGAACCCGAACCTGGGTTACATCACCACCTCGCGGGCACGGGCGAAGATCGTTCACTGGTTCAAATTGCAGGCGCGCGATCAGAACGTCGCCGCCGGTAAAACCTTGCTCGAGCGCGAACTCAACCGCCTCGGTCTGCCAGCGGTGGATTTCGACAAGCTGGCCGAAAAGGCCAACATGAAAACGGCCGAAGACATGTTCGCCGCGTTGGGCGCAGGCGATTTGCGCCTGGCACAACTGGTGAACCTGGCGCAGCAACTGGTCGAGCCGGAGCGCGGCAACGAACAGCTTGAGCTGATTCCACGCAAGGCCACCGGTTACAAACCGGGCAAGCGCGGCGACATCCAGATCCAGGGCGTCGGCAACCTGATGACCCAAATGGCCGGCTGCTGCCAGCCGCTGCCGGGGGATGCGATCGTCGGCTACATCACCGTGGGCCGCGGCGTGAGCATTCACCGTCAGGACTGCGCCTCGGTGCTGCAACTGGGCAGCCGCGAGCCCGAGCGGATCATCCAGGTCAGCTGGGGCCCGGTGCCGGTGCTCACCTATCCGGTGGACATCATCATCCGCGCCTACGACCGGTCCGGCCTGCTGCGTGACGTCTCGCAAGTGCTGCTCAACGAGCGGATCAACGTGCTGGCGGTGAACACCCGCTCGAACAAAGAGGACAACACCGCGTTGATGTCCCTGACCATCGAGATTCCGGGGCTGGATGCACTGGGGCGGTTGCTGGGGCGGATTTCCCAGTTGCCGAACATCATCGAAACCCGTCGTAACCGGACGCCGTGAAATTGATGTACAGCCTTGAAGACTTGCTGCACCTGATGAGCCGTCTGCGCGACCCGCAGTTCGGCTGCCCTTGGGACATCAAGCAAACCTACGCAACCATCGTCCCGCACACGCTGGAAGAAGCCTATGAAGTCGCCGACGCCATCGAGCGCGGTGACTTCGATCACTTGCAGGGTGAGTTGGGGGATTTGCTGTTCCAGGTGGTTTATTACAGCCAGTTGGCCCGGGAAGAGGGGCGCTTCGAATTCGCCGGTGTCATTGACAGCATCACTCGAAAGCTGATTCGCCGTCATCCGCACGTGTTTCCTACCGGTGATCTGTATGCACCGATGGATGTTCCGCGCTTGAGTGAAGAGCAGGTCAAGCAGCGCTGGGAAGAGATCAAGGCTGAAGAACGTGCCGAGAAATCATCCTCGCCAACGCAACTGTCCTTGCTTGACGACGTACCCGCAGCACTGCCGGCATTGTCTCGTTCGGCGAAGTTGCAGAAGCGCGCGGGGCAGGTCGGGTTCGACTGGCCGGACGCTTTGCCGGTGCTCGATAAAGTGCGCGAAGAGCTCGATGAAGTGCTCGAAGCCATGGCCGACAATGACTCGACAGCGATTGCCGATGAAGTCGGTGATCTGTTGTTTTCGGTGGTCAATCTGGCGCGTCATCTCAAGGTCGATCCCGAAACTGCACTGCGTGGCGCCAACAGCAAGTTTGAAAGACGCTTCCGTTTTATCGAACAGGCATTGCGCGACACCCACCGTCCCATAGAAGATTGCACCCTCGAAGAGTTGGACGCCTTGTGGGGCGAAGCCAAACGTCAGGAAAAGAATTTGCCCAGCTGCGGTTGAGCAGTTGCCTAAGTGAGTAATAAGCACCATGAGCATTTCCCTTCGCGACCAGTTGCTCAAAGCAGGGCTGGTCAACCAGAAGCAGGCCAAACAGGTCGGCAAAGAGAAGCAGAAACAGCAGCGTCTGGCCCACAAAGGTCAGATCGAACTGGATGACTCGCAGCAGCGTGCCGCCCAGGAAGCCATGGCCGAGAAGGTCAAGCGCGATCAGGAGCTGAACCGTCAGCAACAGGAGAAGGCCGAGGCCAAGGCTCGCGCTGCTCAGGTCAAACAGTTGATCGAAGTCTCGCGTCTGCCGAAGCTGACGACCGAGGACTACTACAACTTCGTTGACGACAAGAAGGTCAAGCGCATCTCCGTCAACACGCTGATGCGCAACAAGCTCAGCAGCGGTTCGCTGGCCATCGTGCACCACGCCGGCGGTTATGAAGTAATCCCGCGTGAGGCGGCCCTGAAGATCCAGGAGCGCGATCCACAGCGTATCGTGCAGCTGAACGTGAAGACCGAAGAGGTCGCTGTCGAAGACGATCCGTACGCGGCCTATCAGATCCCGGACGATCTGATGTGGTAAGCCGTTAAAGGCTGCAACAACGACAAACCCCGCTCATGGCGGGGTTTGTCGTTTTCAATGCTGTCATTGCTTAAGCGGATTGGAGCGCTCGTTGCTGCTCCAGTTTTTCCAGTTCGGCCTTGTAGCTGTGGGCATCGGTTTCGGAGTGGAACATCCCCACCAGCATGTCTTGTTGGTGCACGTCCCAGATCCGGATACCGGCGGCTACGCCTTCGTGGGACTTATGTGAATCGTCGCGTTCAGTTACTTTTACAGTCATCTGCTAGCTCCAATCTCTGTTATCTGCAGCAAGGCGTGTGCAGGACTCCGTTATATGTTTGGTTAGCCTGCTAAGTAAATGACTGAGTTTGGTAACGGTTTTTTGCGAGTTTGGTAAAAGTCCTGCAGCCCGCCAAACACGCGACATTCGGTCGCAGGGCGTTGAGTTTCATGACAAAAGCTTCATGTTCACGACGTCGAAAACTGCGAGTTCAGCACCGACCCTGTAGGAGTGAGCCTGCTCGCGATTGCGGTGTTTCAGTCGACACATGTGTTGTCTGGAAGTCCGCAATCGCGAGCAGGCTCACTCCTACAGGGATTGCGGTGTTCCACATTTTTCGGACACAAAAAAACGCCCCGAACCAGTCGGGGCGTTTTTGTGTGCAGCGAAACGGCGAGGTATTACTTACCTGCCCAGCGCTTCAGTACCAGCGTAGCGTTGGTGCCACCGAAGCCGAAGCTGTTGCTCATCACGGTGTTGATGGTGGCGTCTTCACGAGTCTTGGTCAGGATCGGCATGTCAGCCACTTCCGGATCCAGTTCGTCGATGTTGGCGGAACCCGCCATGAAGTTGCCTTCCATCATCAGCATGCAGTAGATCGCTTCATGAACGCCGGCGGCGCCCAGGGAGTGACCCGACAGGCTCTTGGTGGAGCTGATGGCCGGAGCCTTGTCGCCGAACACTTCACGCACACCTTTCATTTCCATGACGTCGCCGACCGGAGTCGAGGTGCCGTGAGTGTTCAGGTAGTCGATTGGAGCGTCAACGGTGGACATGGCCATCTGCATGCAGCGGATGGCGCCTTCGCCGCTTGGGGCGACCATGTCGTAGCCGTCGGAGGTCGCGCCGTAGCCAACGATTTCCGCGTAGATCTTCGCGCCGCGGGCCAGAGCGTGTTCCAGCTCTTCGACCACGACCATGCCGCCACCGCCGGCGATGACGAAACCGTCACGCTTGGCGTCGTAGGCACGGGAAGCTTTTTCCGGGGTTTCGTTGTACTGGCTGGACAGTGCGCCCATGGCGTCGAACAGGAACGATTGGCTCCAATGCTCTTCTTCACCGCCGCCGGCGAACACGATGTCCTGCTTGCCCATCTGGATCTGTTCCATGGCGGTACCGATGCAGTGAGCACTGGTGGCGCAGGCAGAAGCGATGGAGTAGTTCAGGCCCTTGATCTTGAACGGCGTGGCCAGGCAAGCGGAAACGGTGCTGCTCATGGTCCGCGTGACGCGGTATGGGCCGACGCGCTTGACGCCTTTCTCGCGCAGGATGTCCAGCGCTTCCATCTGGTTCAGCGTGGAGGCGCCACCGGAACCGGCGATCAGGCCGGTACGCGGGTTGGAGACTTGCTCATCGGTCAGACCTGAGTCGGCGATGGCGTCTTTCATGGCCAGGTAGGCGTAAGCCGCCGCGTGGCCGACGAAGCGAAAGATCTTGCGATCGATCAGCTCTTCGAGGGGAAGGTCAATGGAGCCGGAAACCTGGCTACGCAGACCCATTTCGGCATATTCCGGGTTGAACCGGATGCCAGGGCGGCTTGCACGCAGGTTAGCGGAGACGGTCTCTTTGTCATTGCCCAGGCACGAAACGATGCCCAGACCAGTGATAACGACGCGGCGCATGCGGATAACCCTTAGAAGTTGTCAGTGGAGGTGAAAACGCCGACCCGAAGGCCTTCGGCGGTGTAGATCTCGCGGCCGTCGACGCTGACCGAACCATCGGCGATGGCCAGGTTCAGTTTGCCCTTCAGTACGCGCTTGATCTGAATGTTATAGGTTACTTTCTTGGCGGTCGGCAGAACCTGACCGAAGAACTTCACTTCGCCCGAACCCAGGGCGCGACCGCGGCCCGGCAGACCTTGCCAGCCGAGGAAGAAGCCGACCAGTTGCCACATGGCGTCGAGGCCCAGGCAGCCTGGCATCACCGGATCACCTTCGAAGTGGCAGGCGAAGAACCACAGGTCCGGAGTGATATCCAGCTCGGCGACCAATTCACCTTTGCCGTACTTGCCACCCTCGGCGCTGATATGGGTGATGCGATCCACCATCAACATGTTCGGGGCGGGCAGTTGTGCGTTACCTGGGCCGAACAGCTCACCGCGACTGCAGCGCAGCAGGTCTTCCCGAGTAAAGGCGTTTTGTTGGGTCATGCGAGCTCCTCAATAGTCCCATGCGGCAGGTGGGGCAAATCTTCCCGGCCGATCGAAGCGTTCATGCCTCGAGTCAGCAGCCTACTCATAGACTATTGCGTTGTGGTGAAAGTCACAGCACCAAGGACATGAATGTACACTTGTGCACTGAAATTATTATTCAAGCCCCTTTTCGGGCCTGTTCGGGTGCCTAAGACTGCCGCACTTTCGCCTTTCACGCCAGTCGCAGATAGCCGAAAGGCCTGCACTACTGCACCCAGCGTTGCAGAATTTGCTGCAAATCTGTGCGTTTGAAGGGCTTGGCCAGGTAATCGTTCATTCCCGCCGATAAACAGGCTTCGCGGTCACCCTGCAAGGCGTTGGCGGTCAGCGCGATGATCGGCAAGTCTGTGCAGCCGGGTAATTGGCGAATCTGTCGGGTAGCCTCGTAGCCGTCGATGATCGGTAGCCGGCAGTCCATCAGAATCGCTTCGAAAATCAGACTCTCGGCACTGCGCACTGCCTGCGCGCCATCGGTGACGACGCTGACAGTAAAGCCCAGACTGCGCAACATTGCTTCGATGACCGTCTGATTGACCGGATTGTCTTCCACCAGCAACACGTTGCGCCCTTCGCCATCACCACTGCCGGACGGTGAGCGTGGCGCCAGCACGGGCAGCGTCTGTTTATAGAGCGCCAGCGGAATTTCCAGGGTGAACACCGAACCGCGACCTTCCTCGCTCTGGGCGCGCAACGTGCCGCCCATGCGTTCAGCCAGCGTGCGAGCAATCGGAAGGCCCAGCCCGGTGCCACCGTATCGCCTCGAAATAGAACTATCGGCCTGCTGGAAGGCGTTGAACATCAATTCCAGGCTTTCAGCCGAGATACCAATCCCGCTGTCGCGCACGGTGCAGGTGAACCACAGCAGTTCGTGATCCAGCGACTGCCATTGCGGCTCGATGCTGACGCGGCCTTGTTCGGTGAATTTCAGCGCATTGCCGATCAGGTTGACCAGGATCTGCCGGATCCGCGTCGGGTCGCCCTGCACCTGCAACGCGCGCATATCGTCCGGAATCGACAGCGCCAGGTCGAGCCCGCGTTGCACGGCGCCGTGCGAGAACGACTGGGCACAACTGCCGATCAGGTCCGCGAGGTTGAACGGAATGTGCTCCAGCTCCAGTTCCGAACGCTCGATGCGCGAGAAATCGAGAATGTCGTTGATGACTTTGAGCAGGTGTTCGGTGGACTCCGAGGCAAGCGCCGCGTATTCGACCTGCTCCTCGGTCATCTCGGTGGTTTCCAGCAATTGCAGCATGCCCAGCACGCCATTCATCGGCGTGCGCAGTTCGTGGCTCATCATCGCAAGGAAATCGGATTTGGCGTTGTTGGCCTTTTCCGCCTCCTCGCGAGTCTGAATCAACTGTGCCATCGCTTGATGCTGTTCGCGACTGGCTTGTTCGAGCCCGTTGGCGAGGTTGTTGATGTGTTGCGACAGCGCGCCCAATTCAGTGTCGTCGACGATCGGCAGCGGTGTTTTGTAGTCGCCGTCCTGAATCGCCTTGACCGCGTTGCCGATGTCGCGGATCGGTTGCGACAGGCTGCCGGCCAGTCGCCGGGCGACCAGAAAAGTGAACAACAGGGCGAACAGCGCCAGGATCCCGGCCTTGAGCAGGATTTCCTGCTGACGCTGGCTGAAGGCGTCATTGGACAGGCCGACGATCACCCGACCCAGATAATCCTCGGTGGGCGCCGTGTTGGCGACGCGGCTACCCTGAAGAAAATCATTGTGCAGCTGGATTCGTTGCAGCCGCACCGGGGCCTGGAACACTTCGACCTGGTGCGAGCGGGTGTGGGTTTCCGACGGTTGCTCGACGTACACCAGAATCCGGTTGGCGCTGTCCTGGACTTCCAGAAAGCGCACATTGGGCGTGGCCAGGGTGGCCTTGAGCAAACTGTCGAGCACCTCGTTGTTGCCGGAGATCACCCCGTATTCGGTGGCCGGTGCCAGTTGGTTGGCGATCAGTTGCCCGGTGTGATTGAGCTCCTGACGCAGGTCCTGGATCCGCACGAAGGTGAAGAAGCTGATCAACAGCAACGTCAGCAACAGGGCTGGGCCGAGGCTGATGATCTGTGTGCGGGTGTTGATGTCCCAACGGCGACGGAAGGTCATGGGCGGTTTTCTCCTTCGGCCAACTGTGTTGCGACAGACGCTTCATTCATCTGTTCAATACCTAATGAACGAGCCACTTGCGGGTTGCTTAAGATTTTGAAGCGTTGCGGGTAGTGCGTGCGTGGCCACGTGGCCGGTGACCGGTCGAGCAGTTCGTCGAGTATCGCCAGCCAATCGCTCTGATCGCTGTAGGTGCTGGCCAGGCTCCCGGCCCTGACGAACCCGGCGTTAGGGCCGATCAGCGCCAATTGCCGTGCATAGCTGCTGAGCAACAGGTTTTTCGCGGTTTTCGGGTTGTACAGATCGGGGTCGTCGAGGCCCAATAACACGTCGCTGTTCTTCAACAAGGTCTGCAGCGGCCGGCTGTCGTTGGTGTTATCCCAGCGCTCGGTGACCACCTCAAGGCCCAGGGAGTGGGCGGCCTGATGCAGTTCTTTCAAGAGGAATTCGCTGTGGCTGTCGAAGAGTACGCCGACCCGTTTGGCCTGCGGCAGCAGCAGTCGGGTCAGGCGCAATTGTCGGTCCAGGGGCGGATCGCTCCAGAGCAGGCTGAGGCGCGGGGGCAGGGTGGCCCCCAGATGCTGACGGGCTTGCAGGCGGCTAATGCGCAGCACCAGCGTTGCTGGGCCCTGATTATCTTGCAGGCGCCAGTCGAGGCTCGCCAGGTCGAGCAGAATCAAACGGGTGTCGGCAGGCAGTTTGCCCGGCGCTGGCAGACTGGCCAGTGGCTGGAAGTGCACGTTATCGGCAGGCCGCAAAGCGCTCAGGGCCTGAGTGAAGGATTGCATGCCCGGGCCGTCCTCGGCGCCGGTCAGCAAAATGTCCGCGGCGCTGGCTTCCAGGCTGCTCAGCACCCCGGCAAACACCAGGCACAACCCGGCCAGCAGGCGGCCAAGGATTGGCGTCTTGCGTGACGGGCGATACCGCATCTTAGAACGCCAGCTCCGCGCTGAAGTAAAGCACCCGGCGCTCGTCGTAGTTGTTGTCGACGAAGGTTGTGGGCTGGCTGTCGAGGCGTTGCTGGAGCACGCCGGCCAGTTCCAGGCTGGCCTTGCCCAGGCCGATGCGTTTGGCAATGCGCGTGTCGACCCGTTCGAAGCGGTAGCCGTTCAAGGCATCGTCACCATAGTAGAAGAGCGCGCTGTTCCAGCCGTGGCCCCAGTTGCGCAGCCAACCGGCGGAACCGCTGTTTCGAGCCGTCTGTTGTGCATCCTGCGGGTTACTCGCCTCGGCATCGACATAGGCATAAGTCAGGCGCAGGCGATCGGCGCTGCTGATTCGCCAGTCGAGCTGGGTTTCTGCCCCGGAAAAGCGCGCGCGGTTTGAGTTGCTGGCGATGTACTGATTGTTGCGCAGCGGCTCGCTGATCATCCCGGTGATTTCGTCGTAGAACAGTTTCACATCGACCGCCAGTCCTACTTCGGCAAAGTAGCCGTTGTAGCCCAGCTCCCGGGAGCGCATGTGTTCCTGTTCGAGGTCGCCGGGGCCCCGGGTCTTGACGAAATACCGGGCACTGGACTGGCCATAGGCGCTGGGCCGCAGGTTCTTGACCTGATAGCTCCAGTTAACGTTGTTCTCGAACATGTCCGGCGAGCGGGTGGCTTCCGAGTACACCGCCCGCAGGCCATGGCGCGGGTTGATCAGGTAGTTGACCGCCACCCGCGGGGTGAGCGAACTGCCGATCAATTGCGTGTCTTCGAACATCGCACCGCCCTGCAGCAACCAATGCTCGGTGGCGCGCCACTCGAGTTGGCCGAACGCCCGCCAGGTGGTGTCGTCGAGGGTGCCATTGAAGTAGGTCTCGGAATCTGCCCGGTCGTAACGATAGTTCATACCGCTGACCAGCCGCAGACTGTCGGACAGGCTGAGGGTGTCCTGCAATTCAAGGTCGTAGCGCGATTCCCGGGTGCTCTGGTCAATATCGCCACAGAGGGTTTGCCGGGCGCCGTTTCGCCATTGGTCGAGCACTTGATTGGCCAGTGCACGTTGGGCCGGGTCACCTGCGGGCGCGCCGGGGCCGGTGTAGCGCTCCATGTTGCGCGCCAGGCGTTCGGTGTAATTCGGGTTGAGCTGCCAGAGTTCGGTCAACTGCGGGCTGAACGAAACCTCGGCATCGCAGGCACGCCAGGTCTGCTGACGATCCCAGTGCTGTGCCGAGCCCTGGATGTACAGGCTGTGATCGGGATTGATGTCGAGGTTCCAGCGCAGCGAGCCGGCGTAGTCCTTGGCGATGACGTCGGAATTGTTCCCGGCAGCGGTAATCCCCGAGAAGACCGGGCGGTAGGTATACGGACGCTGATTGGTCCCGTCCTTGGCATTCAATTGCCAGTCAATACTCTGGTTTTCAGCGAGCGTCTGGCTGACGGCGAGGTTGAAGCGGTTCAAGCGGCGGCTGTCGCGGTAGTCGGCGCCATTGCGGTCCGAGTCGAAGCCGTCGTCTTGCTGGCCGGACAGTGACAGGCGCAGATCGCCGCCGTCCCAGCCCACGCCCTGGCTGGCGTAAAAGTCGTCGATGCCGCGCTGCCCACGGGTGACTTTCATTCGCGTGCCGTGGCTGTCGGCCGGGTTGCGCGTGATGATGTTGACCACCGCCATCAGCGCATTGGCGCCATAGCTGACGGTGTTGGGGCCGCGGAAAACTTCGATGCGTTCGATGTCTTCCAGGGCCACGGGAATGTCACTCCAGTCCACCGTGGCCAGGCCTGCGCGGTACACCGAACGGCCGTCGATCAACACTTGCAGGCGTCGCGCTTCGGTGGCATTGGTGCCGTGATAGTTCACCGCTGCCTGGTTGCCGTTGATGTTGCCGACCATCATTCCCGGCACCAGTCGCAGCAACTCACTGATGTCCCGGGCGCCACTGGCGTTGATCAGTTCGCTGTCGATCACCGTCATGCTCCCAGGTACCGCGGCCGGCGACTGCTTGAGCCGCGTCGCGGTCAATACTTGCGGCAGCGCCTCGCTGTCGAGGAACAAGTCGTCGGCAAGCAATGGCGAGCTGAAAATCAGCGCCAGTACCAGCGGCGAGCGAGGTGATGGAGAGCCAAACGACACAACACATCCTTGATAGCGAACAATTGGCGCGCATGTTAACCGAGCGCAATGACTTTTCCAGTCACGTTGTGGGCATTTTCCTCGGTTTTCTTGGTCTTCTTCCTACAAGTGTCGGTAATTGATGCGGGGGCTGGCCGCCACTGGGCCGCTCCGTATAATGCCGACATCGCCACTGGTATGGATTAACGGATTGCATATGACTGAACAGCGCCCAATTGCGGTCCTGGGAGGCGGAAGTTTTGGTACCGCCGTGGCTAACCTGCTGGCCGAGAACGGGCATCAGGTCCTTCTGTGGATGCGTGACCCCGAGCAGGCGGAGGCCATTCGGGTCAATCGCGAGAACCCGCGTTACCTCAAAGGCATCAAGATTCTGCCGGCCGTGGAAGCGGTCACCGACCTGCTGGCCACTCTGCAAGCCTGCGACCTGTGCTTCGTCGCACTGCCGTCCAGCGCGCTGCGCTCGGTATTGATGCCGCACGCCGAACGTTTGACCGGCAAATTGTTGGTGAGCCTGACCAAAGGCATCGAAGCCCACACCTTCAAACTGATGAGCGAAATCCTCGAAGAGATCGCCCCGCAAGCGCGCATCGGCGTGCTGTCCGGGCCGAACCTGGCCCGAGAAATCGCCGAACACGCGCTGACCGCCACGGTGGTCGCCAGCGAAGACGAAGAACTCTGCCAGCGAGTTCAAGAAGCGCTGCATGGCCGGACCTTTCGCGTGTACGCCAGCGCCGACCGCTTCGGCGTGGAGTTGGGCGGGGCGCTGAAAAACGTCTACGCAATCATTGCCGGCATGGCGGTGGCGCTGGGCATGGGTGAAAACACCAAGAGCATGCTGATCACCCGGGCGCTGGCGGAAATGACCCGCTTTGCGGTGAATCAGGGCGCCAACCCGATGACCTTTCTCGGCTTGGCAGGCGTTGGCGATTTGATCGTCACCTGCTCGTCGCCAAAAAGCCGTAACTACCAGGTCGGGTTCGCCCTCGGCCAGGGTTTGAGCCTGGAAGATGCCGTGACGCGCCTGGGCGAAGTCGCTGAAGGCGTGAACACCCTCAAGGTGCTCAAGACCAAGGCCCAGGAGGTGGGCGTGTACATGCCGCTGGTCGCCGGACTGCATGCCATCCTGTTCGAAGGGCGCACGCTGGAGCAGGTGATCGGTCTATTAATGCGTGCCGAGCCAAAAACCGACGTCGACTTTATTTCCACCAGTGGTTTCAACTGAGCACTCAATTGACAGGGGCAGGGAGCGAGACATGAACGATCCGAAAACAGAAGCCAAGTACGAATCCATCCTGCTGCGCGTGTTGTGGATGATCGTCTACGTGTTGGTCTGGCAAGTGGCGCAATTCATCCTTGGCGCCGTGGTGCTGGTTCAACTGATCTATCGTTTGATCTATGGCGCCCCGAGCGCCAGCCTGATGAACTTCGGCGACAGCCTGAGCCAGTTCCTGGCGCAGATCGGTCGTTTCGGCAGTTTCCACAGTGACCAGAAGCCCTGGCCATTCGCCGACTGGCCGACGCCGCGTACACCGGAAGGTGAAGCGCCGCACGCTGTGGCGCCGGCCCCGCATCCGGTACGAGATGAGGAACCGAAACTATGAAACTCTGGGTATTGCGTCATGGTGAAGCCGAGCCTTACGGCTCCTGTTCCGACTCGGAGCGGGCACTCACTTCCCACGGTTGCGAAGAAGTGCTGCGCAGCGCTGCGGAACTGATTGGTCAGCCGATTACGGCCATCTATGCCAGCCCCTACCAACGCGCGCAGCAGACTGCGCAGCTGGTGCGTGAAGCGCTGGGATTTCAACCGGACATTCGCACCGTCGAATGGTTGACCCCTGGCTACAGCCCGCAAGTCGTGGCGGAGCAATTGGTGTCGGTGGATTACGCATTGCTGGTCAGCCATAACCCGCTGGTGGGCAACCTGCTGGGTTACCTGCAGAACGGCCATGTGCAGGACCCGGAAAAGGTGGGAACCGCCGGTCTTGCGGAGTTGGAAGGCGATTTGCCGCTGGCCGGAGCCATGAAGCTCGTCAGCATCAAGCACCCGTAAAATAGTCAACCGAGCAACTGCTTGGTTGACTACGCTTGCTCCAGACCAGAAATAAAGGAGCGAGTCGCATGCCTGCTGCTTTTCGTTTGCCGCTGGACGTCTTTTACGAGCGTGAGGCCCGTCATCCCCGCCAACGCTTTCTGGTTCAACCCACGGGCGGCGGCCAGGTCGAAACGCTGACCTGGGAAGACGTCGGTCATCAGGCGCGTTGCGCCGCGCATTGGCTGCGCGCACGCGAACTGCCTCAAGGCAGCCACATCGCCCTGATCTCGAAAAACTGCGCGCACTGGATCATCGCCGACCTGGCGATCTGGATGGCCGGTCACGTGTCGGTGCCGCTCTACCCGAACCTCACCGCCGAGACCGTGGCCCAGGTCCTTGAACATTCCGAAGCGGCGCTGGTGTTCATCGGCAAACTCGATGACTGGCCTGGAATGTCTCGCGGGGTCAGCCCTGATTTGCCTACGATCAGTCTGCCGTTACATCCGCCCGGTACTTTCGATTTCAGCTGGGCCGACCTGCAAAAGAGCTCACCGATCCAGGATGATCCCAAGCCGTCCGCCGACCAGTTGGCGACCATCATTTACACCTCCGGCACCACCGGCATGCCCAAAGGCGTGATGCACAGTTTCGCCAATCTGGGGTTTGCCACCACTCGCGGCACGCAGTTGTTTGGCTTGAATGAGTCGGATCGGCTGCTGTCCTACCTGCCACTGTGCCATGTCGCCGAGCGGATGTTCGTTGAACTGGCGTCGATCTACACCGGGCAAACGGTGTTTTTTGCCGAGAGTCTCGACACCTTCCTGGCCGATTTGCGCCGTGCTCGACCGACCGCGCTGTTCGGCGTGCCGCGGATCTGGACCAAATTCCAGATGGGCGTGTACAGCAAGATCCCGGCAAAGCGCCTCGACTTCCTGCTCAGTCTGCCGATCATCGGCAAGCGGGTCGGCCACAAAGTCCTGGTCGGGCTCGGGCTGGATGCCTTGCGCATTGCTTTGTCCGGCGCCGCGCCAGTGCCGCAGACCTTGCTGCTGTGGTACCGCAAACTGGGCCTGGATGTGTTGGAGGTCTACGGCATGACCGAAAGCTGCGGCTATTCGCACGTCGGCCTGCCGGGCCAGAACAAACCTGGCTGGATCGGCAAGCCCTGCCCGGAGGTCGAGGTGCGGATCGCTGAGTCGGGCGAGGTCATGGTGCGCAGCGGTGCGACCATGCTCGGGTATTTCAAGGAACCTGAGAAAACCGCCGAAACTATCACCGACGATGGCTTCCTGTGCACCGGCGACAAGGGCGAGCAAGACGCCGAAGGCAACCTGCGCCTGACCGGGCGACTGAAGGAAATATTCAAGACCAGCAAAGGCAAATACGTCGCTCCGGCACCGATCGAGAATCGTCTGGCGGAGCATTCGCGCATCGAGCAGGTTTGCGTGGTGGGCGATGGCCTGAGTGCGCCGCTGGGTTTGTGCGTGCTCTCGGCGGTCGGTCAGCAGGACGCCAGCGGAACGGCGAGGGCGGGCCTGCATTCAAGCCTGGAAAAACTTCTGGAGGAGGTTAACGGCGTCCTCGACAAGCACGAACGCTTGCGTCGATTGGTGGTGGTCAAGGACAGTTGGGCGGTGGAAAACGGCTTCCTGACGCCGACCCTGAAGATCAAGCGCAACGTGATCGAAGCCGCCTACGGTGCCCGTTTCGAAGAATGGAGCGAGCGCAGCGAAGCGGTGCTGTGGCAGGATTGAGTCACGAATAAAACCAACAAAGGATGTCTGCAATGAGCTTGTGGCGTACCAATCCCAACATTGAGCAGCTGAACGCAATCCAGAAAAACACCATCGGCGAAATACTGGATATTCGCTTCGAAGCCTTCGACGACGAGTCCCTGACTGCGAGCATGGTTATCGACCATCGCACTCACCAGCCTTACGGCTTGCTGCACGGCGGCGCCTCGGTGGTGCTGGCCGAAACGGTCGGCTCGATGGCCAGTTACCTGTGCATCGACGCCAGCAAGTTTTACTGCGTGGGCCTGGAAATCAACGCCAACCATTTGCGCGGCTTGCGCAGTGGGCGGGTCACGGCGGTGGCCAAGCCGATTCACATTGGCCGCACGACGCATGTCTGGGATATCCGTTTGACCAGCGATGAGGGGAAGGCCAGTTGTGTGTCGCGGTTGACCATGGCGGTGGTGCCGTTGGGTGAGAATCCGCCTGCCCGCTGAGGGTGTGTTTCTTCAATTAGATCCACCCCTCACCCTAACCCTCTCCCCACGGGGGCGAGGGGACTGAACGAGGTGTTCTTTCGAGCTACATCGACCTGAAAGTCCGAGCCGAACTCCGGTCTGGAAAAGCCCCCGATTTGCTCCCTTTCCCCCTCTCCCCCGTGGGGAGAGGGATGGGCGGGCGGCGTTCCGATGAGGGGTGGATTCATCTGACACACCATTCCCTTGACCGGACTGTCATCATTCCTGGCACTTACGGTCATTGCTGTAGGACGTCGTCTTACGGACAATCAACCCTTGTTTTCGTTGATGGATCACCGGTATGTCGCAACAGATATTTTTCGCCCACGCCAACGGCTTCCCCTCGGGCACCTACGGCAAGTTGTTCGCGGCGCTGGCGCCCGAGTATCAGGTGACGCATCTGCAGCAGCACGCCCACGACCCGCGTTTTCCGGCGGACGACAACTGGTACAACCTGGTCGACGAGCTGATTCATCACCTCAAGCAGCAACCGGAACCGGTGTGGGGCGTCGGCCATTCCTTTGGTGGCGTGCTGCATCTGCACGCGGCATTGCGGTGCCCCGAGCTGTATCGCGGCGTAGTGATGCTTGATTCGCCGGTGCTGACCCGCGCCGATCAATGGGTGATCCGCGCCGCCAAACGCTTCGGTTTCATCGATCGCCTGACCCCGGCCGGCCGTACGTTGGGACGTCGGGAAGAGTTCACCGATCTGGAAGCGGCCCGACTCTATTTCGCTGGCAAAACCCTGTTTCGCAGTTTCGACCCGGAATGCTTCGACGCTTACCTGCAACACGGCTTGCACAAGGTGGGCGACAGGCTGCGCCTGCGCTTCGACCCGGCCACGGAAATCAGTATCTACCGTGGCGTGCCGCACACCAGTCCCGGTCGCACACGGCAATTGAAAGTGCCGCTGGCGGTGGTTCGGGGGCACGATAGTCGGGTGGTGATGCGTCATCACGCAAGCCTTGTGGGGCGCTTGCCGCTGGGCGAGTCCCTGACCATGCCTGGCGGTCACATGTTTCCCCTCGAACGTCCTCAGGACACGGCTACGCTGCTGAAGAACCTGCTCAGCCGTTGGGACGGTCGCCGCCAACAGGATTGCGCATGAGCAACGTCGTTGAAGAAGTTCGCCTGAGCCTGCCGCATATCGAGTTGGCAGCGCATTTGTTCGGCCCCGAAGACGGCATGCCGGTGATCGCCTTGCATGGCTGGCTGGACAACGCCAACAGCTTCGCCCGACTGGCGCCGAAGCTCAAAGGTTTGCGCATCATCGCGCTGGACATGGCCGGTCACGGTCATTCCGGGCATCGGCCGTCCGGTGCCGGTTACGCGCTGTGGGACTACGCCCATGACGTGCTGCAAGTGGCCGAGCAACTGGGTTGGAAGCGCTTTGGCCTGCTGGGGCATTCCATGGGCGCGATCGTTTCGCTGGTGCTGGCCGGTTCGTTACCGGAGCGCGTGACCCACCTGGCGTTGATCGACGGCGTCATTCCTCCTACAGACAAAGGCGAAAACGCTGCCGAACGGATGGGCATGGCCCTGCAAGCGCAGCTGGATTTGCGGGAGAAGCGCAAACCGGTCTACAACACCCTCGACCGGGCCATCGAGGCGCGCATGAAAGGCTTGGTCGCTGTCAGTCGCGAAGCCGCAGAACTGCTGGCCCAACGTGGATTGATGCCGGTGCCGGGCGGTTATACCTGGCGCACCGATAACCGCCTGACCTTACCGTCGCCGCTACGTCTGACCACCGAACAGGCGATGGCCTTCGTCCTGCGAGTCAGTTGTCCTGCAAAACTGGTGGTGGCTGCCGACGGCATGCTCGCCAAACATCCCGAGTTGCTGGAGCGTCTACCCTTTAGCCGTGAACAGCTGCCTGGCGGCCATCATTTACACCTGAATGACGAACCCGGCGCCGACCTTGTCGCAGACTGTTTCAATCGGTTCTTCGCCGTTCCTTGACTTGCGCCGGGCAACTGTCGAGGCTGGGCGGGTTGAAATGGGAGACAACCATGATAGATCTCTACACCGCTGCGACCCCGAATGGCCACAAGGTCTCTATCGTGCTCGAGGAACTCGGCCTGCCCTACACGGTGCACGCCTTGAGTTTCGACAAGAAGGAACAGAAGTCCGAGGACTTCCTCAAGATCAATCCCAATGGCCGGATTCCGGCGATTGTCGACCGCGCCAACGGCGATTTCGCCGTGTTTGAATCCGGCGCGATCCTGATTTACCTGGCTGAACTGAGCGGCAAACTGCTGCCAAAAGACCCCAAGGGGCGTTCAGTGGTCCTGCAATGGCTGATGTTCCAGATGGGTGGAATCGGCCCGATGCAGGGGCAGGCCAACGTGTTTTTCCGTTATTTTCCGGAGAAACTCCAGGGCGCCATCGATCGCTATCAACATGAAACCCGCCGCCTCTATGAAGTGCTCGACACGCGCCTGCAAGCCGTGGAGTTTCTGGCCGGTGAATACAGTATTGCCGACATCGCCACCTATCCTTGGGTCCGTGGCCATGAGTGGTCCGGTGTCGAGGTCGACGGTTTGTCGGCCTTGCAGCGCTGGATGGCAACTATGGAGGCGCGTCCGGCGGTACAGCGTGGTTTGCTGGTGCCTGAGCGCATCGATGACGCCAGTATTATCAAAGGCGCCCAGGCCATGCTGATCCGATGAGTCTATCCATGCGTTCACTCAGTCTGCTGGCGCTGTGTACTTTCAGTCCCCTGTTGTTTGCCGCCGATATCCCGGGCAGTCAGGACTTGCCGATCGTGCCGCGTATGGCCGATGCGCAGATCGTCGACTATCGTCCGGTCGCCGAACTTGAGCGGATCTATCCATTGGGCTCGATCCGCAAAATCAGCGGCCAGTTGCGCTTTGACGGCCAGGTCGGTGCCCGGGGGAAAACCACGTCGGTGACCTACGAGTTGCCACCGGAGCATTCCTCCACCGAGGCCTTCACCGCCGCTCGTGAAGCCTTGCAGAAGCAGGACGCCCAGTTGCTGTTCTGGTGCCAGGCCCGTGATTGCGGCGAAAGCAGCCTGTGGGCCAATGATGTCTTCGGTAATGCCAAGCTGTATGGCGCTGATGATCAGCAAGCGTTCTTGCTGTTGCGCCTGGCGGCCCCACAGGACAACACGCTGGTGGCGCTTTACAGCATCACGCGCGGCAATCGCAAAGCGTATCTGCACGTCGAACAGTTTGACGCCGCCGCGCCGCTGGGTGATTTGCTGCCGACTTCTGCAACCTTGCTTCGAGAGCTCAAAAGCACCGGTGAGCTCGATTTTCCCAAATTGACCGGCGATCCTGACGATACCTGGCTGCGCTTGATCTCCCGTGGGCTGAATCTGGACACCACGTTGCGGGTCAGTGTTTCCGGGCCGAACGCCGAAGCCTGGCGTCAGGCACTGATCGGGCAGGGTGTGCGTACCGCCAGGATGGAAGCGGGTAGCGTCGACGGCGCTGGCTTGCACATCGAACTGTTGCGGTAAGCTTTATCAGGTGAACGTGCATGCCGCGTTCGCCTATTCCTTTGCGAACTGACTTTTTTCGAGATTTAGATGATCAATAACGATCGGCTGTTGGTGCAGATCCTGCTCCTGGTGCTGTTTGGCGCGAGCTTCTGGGTGATGGCGCCGTTCTGGTCGGCGCTGTTCTGGGGCGCGGTGCTGGCGTTTGCCAGCTGGCCGCTGATGCGTTTGCTGACGCGTTTGCTCAATGGTCGCGAATCTCTGGCGGCCGCCGTGCTGACGCTGGGCTGGATGTTGCTGGTGGCGTTGCCATTGGTCTGGCTGGGGTTCAACCTCGCGGACCATGTGCGCGATGCCACGGCGTTCATCAAGGATGTGCAGGTCGACGGGCTGCCGGAAGCGCCGACCTGGCTGGGCAGTATTCCCTTGGTGGGCGAGCGGTTGGTGGGGGTCTGGAACAGCATCGATCAGCAGGGCGCGGCGCTGATGCTGGCGGTCAAACCTTACCTGGGCCAGGTCGGCAATTGGCTGCTGGCGCGTAGCGCGCAGATTGGCGGCGGGATTCTCGAGCTGACGTTGAGTATCGTCTTCGTGTTCTTTTTCTACCGTGACGGGCCGCGTTTGGCGGCGTTTGTTCACGGGTTGCTGGAACGTCTGATTGGTGACCGTGCCGGGTATTACATTGAATTGGTGGCGGGCACGGTGCAGCGGGTGGTGAACGGCGTGATCGGGACGGCGGCGGCCCAGGCGGTTCTGGCGTTGATCGGGTTTTTGATTGCCGGGGTGCCTGGGGCGCTGGTGCTGGGGATCGTCACGTTTTTGCTGAGCCTGATTCCGATGGGGCCGCCGCTGGTGTGGATTCCGGCCACGGCCTGGCTGGCCTGGAAGGGTGAGTACGGGATGGCGGTGTTTCTCGGAATATGGGGGATGTTCATCATCAGTGGCGTCGACAACGTGCTCAAACCGTACCTGATCAGCCGGGGCGGGAATTTGCCGTTGGTGATTGTCCTGCTTGGGGTGTTTGGCGGGTTGATTGCCTTTGGGTTTATTGGCTTGTTCATCGGCCCGACGTTGCTGGCGGTGGCCTACAGCCTGCTGAACGACTGGAGCAAGAGTCAGGCTCGGGTTGAGGATCGCCGGCCTTGATCGTTCCCACTGAACCTGTGAAGGTCAGTGGGCTTTTGACTTAAGTGGCCTCGTTCAGGTACTTACCCACAGTCGCCACGTTGTCGAGCGAGTACTGCTTGCTCAGGTTGGCGATCATTTTGTTCAGGGCTTCGGTCACGCTCGACTGATCGGTGGAGCTGTCGGTGTTTCGCTCGCGGCCGGCTTGCAACGCTACGTTCAACTCGTCGCTACTGACGCCGCCACTGCTGTCGCTATCCAGCACTTTGAGCAACGCGGCGCTGGTATCGGTGCTGGTCGATGAGGTGCTGCCGGCGCTGCTGTCGGCGCTGGCCAGGCCGTTGCTCAGTTCATCACTGCTGATGGCGCCGTCACCGTCGGCGTCCAGGGCGCTGATCAGCGCGTCAGCCAGTTCGGTGTTCGGTGCCTGGTCCCGTGGTGGTGGCGGCGGAGGGGCCATCGCGGCCATCTCTTCACCGCTCAGGCTGCCGCTGTCGTCGCTGTCCAGGTCGGCGAAATTCTTGCTCAGGCTGACCAGCAGACCGTCGTCGGTTTTCTGCGACAGGGCGCTCTTGAGTTCATCCTGATCCACCGCGCCGTCGCTGTTGCCGTCGAGTTTGGCGAGCAGCTCTTTCTGAAACTGCTGACTGCGGGCGGTGCTGGTCGTGGTGCTGCTGGTGCTGGTATAGCTCGTGTAACTGCTGACGCTACCAATCATTGCGCTCACTCCTTGGAATGGATAGCCGGTGGGTGTACCGGCTTATGCAGCCTCAAGGGGCAAGTTGTCGTGGGTATGTGAGGTTTGTACCGAGCGGTACACAGTGCGGGTAATCAGGCTCGGGGCAGGCGAATCACTGCTGTCAGGCCACCACCAGGCGTTTCTTCAAGGCTCAACTGTCCACCCAGGCGTTCGGCGGCTTCGCGGGCGATGGTCATGCCCAGTCCGACGCCACCGGAGTTGCGGTTGCGCGATCCTTCCAGACGAAAGAACGGCTCGAACACGGCTTCACGTTTATCCGCCGCAATACCCGGCCCATGATCGATAACCCGGATCACCAGGTTTTCGCGGGTGTCTTCAAGCGTAATCATGGCCTGCCCGGCATAGCGAAGGGCATTGTCCAGCAGGTTGTTGATGCACGAACGCAAGGCCATCGGCTGCACTTGCAGCGGCGCGCAGTGGCCGCTGGTGAGCACATCGGCGCCCTGGTCCTGGGCGTTTTCACTGAGGGATTCGACCAGCGCCTGCACGTCCATCCACTGCAGGACCTCACTGGTGCGCTGCTCGTGCAGGTAAGTGAGCGTGGCGTCGAGCATGCCGATCATGTCGTCCAGATCCTGTCGCATCTGGCCTTGCAGTTTGTTGTCGTCGATCTGCTCCAGCCGCAGCTTGAGCCGCGACAGCGGCGTGCGCAGGTCGTGGGAGACGGCGCCCAGCATCCGCGAACGTTGCTGCACTTGTTCACGAATGCGTTGCTGCATCTTGTTGAAGGTGTGCGCCGCTTGCCTGGCTTCCCGTGGGCCGGACTCATCCAGAGGCGGGCTGTCGAGGTTTTCGCTCAGTCGTTCGGCCGCATCGCTCAGGCGCTGGATCGGCCGGCTCAGCAGTTTGGCGCCGTACCAGGCGGCGATGATCAGCGAGACCAGTTGAAAGGTCAGTGGCACCAAGGGGCCGCCGAACCACGGCCGCGGTGGCCGATTTCCGAAGCGCGGGTCCATCGGCGGGCGCTGTCCGTCGAAGTTTTCGGAAAACCCCGGCGGCGGAGGGGGCGGCGGCGGGCCGTAATAGTGAAACCAGAAAAATGCCAACACGTGCGCCAGGATGATCGCCACCAGCAACATGCCAAACAGGCGGCCGAAGAGCGTATCGAAGCGCACACGCATCAGCCGATGTCTCGGGCGTCGAACAGATAACCCTCACCGCGAACGGTTTTGATCAACTGCGGCGCTTTCGGGTCATCACCGAGTTTCTGGCGCAGACGCGAGACCAGCAAGTCGATGCTGCGATCAAAGGCTTCGATCGAGCGACCGCGAGCGGCGTCCAGCAGTTGTTCGCGGCTGAGTACCCGGCGCGGACGTTCGATGAACACCCAGAGTAAACGGAACTCGGCGTTGGACAGCGGCACCACCAGGCCATCAGCGGCGATCAACTGACGCAGCACGCTGTTCAGGCGCCAGTTGTCGAAACGGATGTTCGCCCGTTGTTCAGTGCGATCGTCGCGCACCCGGCGCAGGATCGTCTGGATGCGTGCCACCAATTCTCGCGGCTCGAACGGCTTGGCCATGTAGTCGTCGGCGCCCAGCTCCAGGCCGATGATCCGGTCGGTGGGTTCGCAGCGGGCAGTGAGCATCAGAATCGGGATGTCCGATTCGGCGCGTAGCCAGCGGCACAGCGACAAACCGTCTTCGCCGGGCAGCATCAGGTCGAGCACCACCACGTCGAAATGCTCCGCTTGCAGCGCCAGGCGCATCGCGGCGCCATCGGTGACGCCGCTGGCGTGAATGTTGAACCGGGCCAGATAGTCGATCATCAGTTCGCGGATCGGGACGTCATCGTCGACGATCAGGGCGCGAATGCTCCAGCGTTTGTCGTCGCCGGGCGCTTTTTGATCGTCGTTCACAGGTGCGTGGAGGTTGTGCATGCGTGCGTTCATCTGCCAGGTAGGCTGCCAACCACAAAGATGGGCTGCGAGGTTGTGGTTTCAGCATAGGCGTCCGGCCCGGAGGCGGGAAGTGCTGTAGGACGTGTTGCGGCTGCCGAAGGTAACGTTGAAGGGTGTTGCAGGCGTGTCATGTGTGTATCTGACTCGACACAATGGGTGCAAGGGCTAGTCTTGCTTGAGCCGCCTCGACGAATTACCGATCATCGGGTCCCGCAGAGGCGCTGGTTCCGCTACAATGCGCGCCGATTTCGACCTGCCTGAGAGCCCACTCATGTCCGCCTGCCAGACTCCTATCATCGTCGCCCTGGATTTCCCCACCCGTGACGCCGCACTGAAGCTGGCCGATCAGTTGGACCCGAAGCTGTGCCGGGTCAAAGTGGGTAAAGAATTGTTCACCAGCTGCGCTTCGGAAATCGTTGGCACCCTGCGTGACAAGGGTTTCGAAGTGTTCCTGGACCTCAAGTTCCATGACATCCCGAACACCACCGCCATGGCCGTCAAGGCGGCTGCCGAGATGGGCGTGTGGATGGTCAATGTGCACTGCTCCGGTGGTTTGCGCATGATGGCCGCGTGCCGCGAAGTGCTCGACCAGCGCACCGGTCCGAAACCACTGCTGATCGGCGTGACCGTGCTGACCAGCATGGAGCGTGAGGATCTGGCGGGTATCGGTCTGGATATCGAGCCGCAGGAGCAAGTGTTGCGCCTGGCCGCGTTGGCGGAAAAAGCCGGGATGGACGGTCTGGTCTGTTCGGCCCTGGAAGCCCAGGCCCTGAAATCGGCGCACCCGTCGCTGCAACTGGTGACCCCGGGGATTCGTCCGGCAGGCAGTGCCCAGGACGATCAGCGCCGCATCCTGACCCCGCGTCAGGCGCTGGATGCCGGTTCCGATTATCTGGTGATTGGCCGTCCGATCAGCCAGGCGGCGGACCCGGCCAAGGCGTTGGCCGCCGTAGTCGCCGAGCTCGCCTGATCAAACACTGAAGACCAAAATGTAGGAGTGAGCCTGCTCGCGATAGCGGTGTATCCGTCGACATCTATGTTGACTGATACACCGCTATCGCGAGCAGGCTCACTCCTACAGTTGTTTTTTGTGGTGTCTGAAATACTGGGTTAAACCTTCAACACCAACTTCCCGAAATTCTCGCCGCTGAACAATTTCATCAGCGTCTCCGGGAACGTCTCCAGTCCTTCAACAATGTCTTCCTTGCTCTTGAGCTGCCCCTTGGCCATCCATCCGGCCATTTCCTGCCCGGCGGCGGCGAACTGCGCGGCATAGTCCATCACCACAAAGCCTTCCATCCGTGCGCGGTTGACCAGCAGCGCCAGGTAATTGGCCGGGCCCTTGACCGCTTCATTGTTGTTGTACTGGCTGATGGCGCCACAGATCACCACCCGCGCCTTCAGGGCCAGGCGGCTCAACACCGCGTCGAGGATATCGCCGCCGACGTTATCGAAATACACATCGACCCCTTTCGGGCATTCACGCTTGAGGCCGGCGTGGACGTCTTCGTTTTTGTAATCGATGGCACCGTCAAAACCCAGTTCGTCGATCAGGAACTGGCACTTGTCTGCGCCCCCGGCAATGCCGATCACGCGGCACCCTTTGATTTTGGCAATCTGCCCGGCAATGCTGCCCACCGCACCGGCCGCGCCCGACAGCACCACGGTGTCGCCAGCCTTTGGCGCGCCGACATCGAGCAGGGCGAAATAGGCGGTCATTCCGGTCATGCCCAGCGCCGACAGATAGCGTGGCAGAGGCGCCAGTTTCGGATCGACCTTGTAGAAACCTCGTGGTTCGCCGAGGAAGTAATCCTGCACACCCAAGGCACCGTTGACGTAGTCCCCGACCGCGAAACCCGGATTATTCGAGGCAACGACTTTGCCTACGCCCAATGCGCGCATCACTTCGCCGATACCGACCGGCGGGATGTAGGACTTGCCCTCGTTCATCCAGCCACGCATGGCAGGGTCCAGGGACAGGTATTCGTTTTTGACCAGGATCTGACCATCAGCCGGTTCGCCGACCGGTACTTCTTGATAGGTGAAGGTCTCGCGGGTCGCCGCGCCCACCGGACGTTTGGCGAGCAGGAACTGGCGATTGGTCTGGGTAGTCATGACAGGCACTCAAGATGAATGAAGACTTGTTGATAGACCTTCATGATCGATGCCGCAAGTTTGGCTGATGCGGCGAATGCATATCGATCCAGTGCAGTGATAGTCACACGGGCGGTTTTATCACTGTCACTCATGGGCACCCAACCGGCCTTCTGATAGTGCTGCCGCGCCGCAGGCCCTTGTGGCTAGATTGCGAACACGCGATCCCCCGCACCTTCTCTTCGAGGACATAACAATGAGCATGACGTTTTCTGGCCAGGTCGCCGTTGTAACGGGCGCCGCCAATGGCATTGGCCGCGCGACTGCCCAGGCGTTCGCCGCTGAAGGCTTGAAAGTGGTAGTGGCCGACCTGGACGCGGCGGGTGGTGAGGGCACGGTGGCGCTGATTCGTACCGCTGGCGGTGAAGCCACCTTCGTGCGCTGCAACGTCACGCTGGAAAGCGATGTAAAAAATCTGATGGACGAAGTGATCAATACCTACGGCCGTCTCGACTATGCCTTCAACAACGCCGGCATCGAGATCGAGAAAGGCAAACTGGCCGAAGGCACGGTCGACGAGTTCGACGCGATCATGGGCGTCAACGTCAAAGGCGTCTGGTTGTGCATGAAGTACCAGTTGCCATTGCTGCTGGCCCAGGGCGGCGGCGCAATCGTCAACACCGCATCGGTAGCGGGCCTTGGGGCTGCGCCGAAGATGAGTATTTACGCGGCGTCGAAACACGCGGTGATCGGCCTGACCAAATCGGCAGCCATCGAATACGCCAAGAAAAAGATTCGCGTGAACGCGGTGTGTCCGGCAGTGATCGACACCGACATGTTCCGCCGTGCCTATGAAGCCGACCCGAAGAAAGGCGAGTTCGCCAATGCCATGCACCCGGTCGGGCGCATCGGCAAGGTCGAGGAAATTGCCAGTGCGGTGCTGTACTTGTGCAGCGACGGCGCTGCGTTCACCACGGGGCATTCGCTGGCGGTGGACGGTGGCGTCACGGCGTTCTGAACCACGCACTGCAACGTAGGAAAAAACCCGCATTTGTGCGGGTTTTTTTTCGGTTCCTCAAAGGTACCGGACAATGTGTTTCAAATGGTTAGAACCGATGGTTTTAGCGGCGTTGTCGCACAGCTGATTGACCACTCCTGTGATTAACTGTTTCCCGCAAAACGGACAGGAGTTTGCTTGCTCATGGAGTTGAGAATCGATCGACAGGCATTGGTGCCGGTCGTACAGCAAATCGTCGACGCGCTAGCCTGCTGGCTTTGCCGTGGCGAGGTGCCGCCGGGGACGCGTTTGCCTTCTGTGCGGCAAATCGCCCGGGTCAATTTGCTCAGTCAGTCCAGCGTCGTTGAGGCCTGTGAGCGTCTGGTGGCTCAAGGGGTGCTGGCGTCGCGGCATGGCGCCGGTTTCATTGTCGCCATGCCAGCGCTGGCCGCTCAGGGGCAACAGGATTGCCCCTGGTTCGAGGGGGCAGAAAGGAAGCAGGGTGGCACTTCGGGCGAACTCAAACTGGGGTGTGGCGGGCTACCCGAGAGCTGGCGCGAAACTGACGACCTGAGCTACGCGATACGCCAGGTCAGCCGCACCGACATGGTCGGCCTGTTCAACTACAGCACGCCGCTGGGGCTGCCAGCCTTGCGCCAACAGATCCGCAAGCGCCTTAAACAGCTCGATATCCTGGTGGAGGAAAGCCGGATCCTGACAACGGCGGGGGCCAGTCAGGGGCTGGACCTGATCGTGCGGACCTTGTTCAAGCCGGGTGATTGTGTGGTGGTGGAGAATCCCGGTTATTCCTTGCTGTTCGATTTGCTCAGGCTGCACGGTGTCAGCATGGTCGAGGTACCGCGAACCCCGCACGGGCCGGATATTGAAGCGCTTGAGGCGCTGCTGGTTAAGTACAGGCCCTGCGGGATCTTCATCAATAGTTTCTATCACAATCCCACTGGCAGCAGCCTGGCGCCGGCGGTGGCGCAGCGGGTTGTGCTACTGGCCAAAACCTATGGCGTTCTGGTTATCGAGGATGACGTCTACGCGGATTTGCACAGCGGCCCCGGTATGCGCCTCGCTGCGTTGGGTATCGATGACAACGTGATCTACGTCGGCAGCTACTCCAAAACCCTCAGCAGTTCGTTGCGGGTCGGTTTTGTAGTGGCCAGCGCCGGGGTTGTTTCGCGGCTGGCCGAGGTCAAGATGATCAGCAGCATGGGCGCTTCACGGTTTTGCGAGTCGGTGCTGGCAAGCCTTTTAGCCAGCGGTGCCTACCGCAAACTGGTCCAGCGCCAGCGCCAGCGTTTGAGCAATGACCGGGAGGCGGCGTTGCAAGTGCTTGAAGACGCCGAATGGGAGGTTTTCGGCAAGCCGGTTGGAGGCCTGTTCATCTGGGCGCGATCGCGGATGTCCGACTACGCTCAGGTGCGTAAACAAGCCCAGCGCTTCGGTGTCCTGTTGTCTTCTGCGACGGCATTCAGTCCCACCGCAGAAGCCAGTGACTGGCAGCGTATCAATGTGGCCTATGCCTGTGATCCGCGAGCCCGGGCGTTTTTTCAGGCCACCGCTCTGGATCGACCTCAAGCGTTCTGAAAACGACGTGAGCGTAGCTTTTTGCCATTATTCCGACGCCGGAGACTTGTGTTGATACAGGCCCGTTGCGAATCTGCGTCAACAGACTATGTCAGGGGACTAAGTGCAATGATTTCGGCCGTGCAAGGACGTTTTGCCAACCTCGGTATGGCGAAAAAACTGGGTGTCGGGTTTGTACTGGTGCTGCTGTTGACCGCCTTGGTGGCGGCCATCGGCGTATGGTCCCTGCAAACCATCAGCCAGCGCTTCGACGGGCTCAAGCAGATGTCGTCGCTCAACAGCGGTTTGCTCAAGGTGAGACTGATCGAGCAGGATTACGCCTTGCACGGCAACCCGAAAACCGCTGATGCGCTGCGTGAGGGCGTTGACGGCCTGATCGCTCTGGCAACCCAACTGAAAGCGGCGTCTGCGGCCAACGTGCCGGTGATGAATGACGTCGAGCAGTCCTTGGGGGCTTACCGCAAGGCCTTTGACGAGTTCGTCTCGCTCAGCCAGGGCAAGGACCTGGCACTGGAGATGGCCAGTTGGTCGGTGTCCAGCGTGGCCAATAATCTCGACGTGCTGCAGGCCGGGCTGGCCGATGACGGCGCTTATACCTTGAAGGAATCCGAAGGCAAGGACGGTGGTCAGTTCATCGAACAGGCCAATCAGGTCAGCCAGGTGTCGCGGTTGATGTTGCAAGCCATGAACGAAGCGCGTGTGCGCCTGGACCTGAGCCGCAAGGGCGACGACAGTGCAGGGCAGGGCAAGATCGAGCAGGCCGACCAGGCACTGGCCCAGGCCGAGCAGCTGAAAACCACGGTCAAGGATGAGGGTTACCAGACGGTCCTCAATGAGGTGGTCGGGCACATTGGCGGATTCAGCGAAAAACTCGCCGAGTACACCGGCCTGCTGGCGCAGGAAAAAACCGTCTCTGAGCAACTCCATCAGCGCGCCGCTCAGGTGGTGGAGCGGGTGGATCAGGCCTATGTTGCCGAAGACCGGTCGATGCAGGCGGAGCTGAAAAAGAACGCGCTGCTGATCATCGGTTCCTCGGCGCTGGCGCTGCTGGTCGGGCTGATTGCGGCCTGGGTGATTACCCGGTTGATCGTGGCACCGCTGCGCAGTGTGATCCATGTTGCTCAACAGATTGCTTCTGGCGATTTGAGTGCGACGGTTGAGGTGACCCGTCGTGATGAGATCGGGCAGCTGATGCAGGCCATGCAGCAGATGGGCGCGGGGCTTAGCAGCATTGTCAGCGGTTTGCAGGCGGGTATCGAACAGTTGGCCAGTTCAGCGCAGTCACTGTCGGCGGTGACCGAGCAGACCAATCTTGAAGTCAGCAGCCAGAAGGAAGAAACCGAACAGGTCGCTACCGCGATGAATCAGATGACCGCCACCGTGCATGACGTTGCGCGCAACGCGGAGGAGGCCGCTCAGGCGGCGCAGACAGCGGACGACAAGGTTGAAAGTGGTCAGGAGGTGGTGCGCCAGAGCATGGCGCGGATCGAACAGTTGGCGGATTCAGCCACCTCGGCCAGTTCGAGCATCGAAAGTTTGAGTGCGGAAATCCAGAACATCGGTACGGTGCTGAGCGTCATCAAGAGTGTGGCAGAGCAGACCAATCTGTTGGCCCTCAACGCCGCGATCGAGGCGGCTCGAGCCGGCGAGCAGGGCAGGGGCTTTGCGGTGGTGGCCGATGAAGTGCGGGCCCTGGCCAAGCGTACTCAGCAATCGACTGAGGAGATTGAACGACTGGTGAGTGCCTTGCGCTCGGCGGCTCAGTCTTCTGTTCAGCAGATTCAGAACAGTGGCGAGCTGGTGAAGCTGGCGGTGAGTGATGCGTTGCAGACTGAGAGTGCGCTGGGGAGTATTGCGGCGGCAGTGTCTTTGATTCAGCAGATGAACCAGCAGATTGCAGCGGCTGCCGAGGAGCAGAGTTCGGTGGCTGAGGAGATTAACCGCAGTGTCACGAGTATTCGGGCCAGTGCGGATCAGTCTTCGTTGGCGATGCAGGGGAATGCGGCTTCCAGTATTGAGTTGGCGCAGTTGGGGGTTGAGTTGAAGGGGATGGTGGGGCACTTTCGGCTTTGATTCTTTTCTGTGTACATATCCGTTGCTGCGGTAACGGCCGCTAATGGTTTCGCTCTTACAGCGAGTCCCTTTTGCAGACGCCCAAAAGGAACCAAAACGCTTCGCCCCAAGCGTCCGGCCCCTCGCTTAGGCTCGGCGTTCCTTCGTTCCGGTATCCATCCGGGGACACTGCCCTCCGGTCTGCTTCGCGACGACCTACATGCAGCGTGTTCGACTGCGTCGAACGGCGCTGCGCGCCACTCCCCGGATGAACACCTCCACTCAGCCTCCCGACGGGGCGGGAGGATCAAGATCAAGAGCTGCAGGCGAGCTAACGCTCGGCCTGTTGAGTGATGAGAAGCGAAAGGCGAAAGGCGAACACCGATCCCCTGTGGGAGCTGGCTTGCCTGCGATGGCGGCCTGATAGTCGACCTTTCTGTCCTGGCTGTACCCGCCCATCAAACTCAACGCAAAAAAAAGCCACCTTTCGGTGGCTTTTCTGCTTTCTCTGATCAGTCGTAGATCACTTTTTTCTTCCAGTCCGCATCGGCCTCGACGTCTTTGAGGCCTTCGGTCAGCTGGTTCACTTCGCCTTCTACCGGGGCGATGTTGTCCATGACTTGTGCGTTGGCGCGGGCCAGGAGTTTTTCCAGGTATTCCAGTTGTTCGGCGTAGACCTGCGGTTCCTGTTGTTTGCGCAGGTATTGCACGCCGCGTTCGAATGCCAGGCGGGCCTGGCCGGGCTGGTTTTGTTGCAGGGCGTGCTGGCCGAGGTTGTTGAAGAATTCGATGTGCAGCAGGACCAGGATGTGGCGAACTTCGCGGATCCAGCGTTTGGCTTCGTTGGTCGGCAGGAAGCCGTCCTGTGCGGCGCGGGTGATTTGGCCGTGCAGGGCTTCGAGCAGGAAACGTACGTCCTTGGCTTTGGCTTCGGTCTGGATCGGTGCCGGCGGGTTGTTGACCGGGATCGATTCGCCTTGGCCGACCAAAGCGCTCAGTTCGCCAATTCGTGCCTTGAGGTTGGAGCTGGTTTTTTCCAGGTTGAGCAGGCGTTGGCAGACGTTCAGTTCCAGACGGGTCAACAGCAGCTTGAGTGACGGTGTCATCAATTGGCCGGGGAAGGTCTCGGTGATTTCGCCGCAACGACGCAGACGATCGTTGAGCTCAACTTTGGCGCGGGCCTTTTCCAGCTTATTGTTTTCCACCACATGGTTCATGTAGCCAATGGCGATCAATAGTGCGATCCCGGCTACGACTAGCAGGGTGATCATGAGTGGTGTCACCGGTAAGACCTCTTTATGGGGTTCGCGTGCGAGTGTAGTGGCTTGGCATTGGGACGCATAGCGCCGCTCAGCGAGTTGAATCAGCTACTGCACTGCCTGTATCGGCCGCGTTCCTGCTTATATAAGTAATAGCGTGCTAGGCGCACATTGCCATCATCTTTGGCGTGGGTGGACTATAACGTCTTGGCGGGTGTCAGAATATAGGCGTCAAACGCCGGACGACGGAAAGGCCGGATTAGTGTCTCAAAGCAGGGCGAAGTCATTGATTTAAATAAATTTATATCTGGGGGTTGACGACCCCTCAATCCATCCATAGAATGCGCGCCACTTACAGCGTAAAGCACACAGCGAAACGCGGTAGGGAGTGAATGTTGTACGTGTGTCCCCTTCGTCTAGTGGCCTAGGACACCGCCCTTTCACGGCGGTAACAGGGGTTCGAGTCCCCTAGGGGACGCCAATGCGGGAATAGCTCAGTTGGTAGAGCACGACCTTGCCAAGGTCGGGGTCGCGAGTTCGAGTCTCGTTTCCCGCTCCAATTTTAAACAGCGTTGCTTTCGGGCAGGGCTGAGTGAAACCAGAACCAGCATCTTCGGATGCGGATTTGGGCACTGAAATACACACCATGTGTTTCAGTTAGCGTGTCCCCTTCGTCTAGTGGCCTAGGACACCGCCCTTTCACGGCGGTAACAGGGGTTCGAGTCCCCTAGGGGACGCCATTTGCGGGAATAGCTCAGTTGGTAGAGCACGACCTTGCCAAGGTCGGGGTCGCGAGTTCGAGTCTCGTTTCCCGCTCCATATTTAACAAAAACGCCGCTCAGCAATGAGCGGCGTTTTTGTTTGTGCGTCATCCATGAAAAAGGACCTTAAGGTCCTTTTTTTGTTTGAGTTGGAATCAAGACGATCAAAGCGTTGGACCCGCCAAAAATGGCGGGTCCGAAAGGGATCAGAGCTTCGGCAACTGCCCGATGCGCCCCATCATCTCGGTCACGATCTGCAGGTCCAGCAGGAACTGGTCGACGGTCTTGAACTCGTTGTCGGTGTGGCCGGTGTACTTGACCTCGGGCCTGGCCAGGCCGAATTGCACGCCATTGGGCAGCTCATGAACCGACGTTGCGCCGGCGGAGCTGCCGAACTTGTGTTCCATATCCAGGTTTTCAGTGGACACCGCCAGCAAGGCCTTGACCCATTCACCCTCAGGGTTGCGGTACATCGGCTCGGCGATCGAGTAGGTGAAGGTCGCCGCTACGTGGGACTTCTTGCTCCAGGCGCCAATCTTTTCAGCAATTTTCGCCTTGAGCGCTTCCGGGGACTCGCCCTTCGGCACGCGCAGGTTGACCGCGAGCTTGAAGGCTTTGTCATCCATCCCGACAAAGGTCAGGGAAGTGGTCAGCGGACCCATGAAGGCATCGGAGAAGCCGACCCCCAATTTGCCACCCAGGTAATCCAGGCCCCAGTTGTCGGCGGCGTAGCGGGCAGCGTCAGTGATGTGGTTGTGCTTCAGCGCGACTTTTCCATCAACGCTATGGATGAAGCCCAGCATCCTGGCCACTGGGTTAACACCGGACTCGGGCTCGGAGGAGTGAGCGGAAACGCCGGTGACGGTCAGCTTGACGTCCTTGCCGTCGACCTTGGCGTTTACCTCGAAGTTACCGCCATTGCGCTTGGCATAATCCGAACCGGCTTTCTGCAGGCTGGCGGCCAGTTCGGCGGGCTTGTCGGTGACAAGGGTGGCCACCGAAGCAGAAGGAATCTGGTTGGTGGCCATCCCGCCTGTCATCGAGATGATTTCGGCGCCCTTGCCTTGACCATTACGTCGCGGGAAGTTGGCCATGACTGTGCCGTAGCCTTTCTCGGCAATCACCACCGGATAGCCGCCATCCAGCGCCAGGTTGTAGTTGGGTGTCGGGTTGTGTTCGAAGTAATAAGGGATCGCGTCGCCGGTGGTTTCTTCGGTGGTGTCGACTAACAGCTTGAAGTTCCTGGCCAGCGGCAGCTTCTCTTCCTTGATGATCTTCATGGCGTACATCGCCACCACGATGCCGTTTTTATCATCCTCGGTGCCCCGGCCATACATGCGGTCGCCGATCAGAGTGACCTTGAACGGATCGAGTTTGGTGCCGTCCTTCAGGACCCAGTTCTCCGGCGTCACGGGCACCACATCGGCATGGGCGTGGATGCCCACGACTTCATCGCCACTGCCTTCCAGGGAGATTTCGTAGACGCGGTTATCGATGTTGCGAAAGTTCAGATTGAAGGCCTGGGCCAGGCCCTTGATCTTGTCGGCGATCTTGATGAATTCAGGGTTGTCGTGCTGGGCTACACCGTCCACTTGGAAGGTCGGTATTTCCACCAGTTCACGCAGGGTCTCGGTGGCCGCGCTGCCATATTTCACCCGGGCATAAATACCCAGCAGGCGATTGATCTCGTTCTGCTGTTCGGCAGACAGGGTTTTGTTGTCGAGAAAGGCACTGATGGCCGGGCCGAGGTTGGTGGTTTTGCCAAGGTCGCTTTTGGCCAGGCCTACCAGGAACTGTCTGAAATCCGTTACCGATGCGTCGCTGAAGGTCTTGAGGATAGTCGCGCTCTGTTGCGGGCTGATGTTGGCGTGCGCGAGCGTGGTGAGCGACGAAAGGCCGGCCAGTACCAGGGTGGTCGCGGCCAGGTGCTTGAGAGAAAAATTCATTGTTGGGGGCATTCCTTTGCAGGCGTTTATGAGAAGTTTCTGATCGATGGGACAAAAAAACGTTCCCAAACTAACACCACGAGTGAGCAGTACGGGAGTACCAGAAGTGAGATCTGTCGCACAGAAATGCAAAAGCGACGCAGAAACGAAAAAGGCCCGTCAGCCGACTGAGCGGGCCTTTTGCATGGGCGCAGGTTTTACATCGACAGAATCAGGCGCCCGGCGAACAGGATCAGAATCACCCCCATGGTGCGTTCAAACCAGTGCCCCATGCGCATAAACAGCAGCCGTACCCGGGCACTGGAAAAGAACAGCGCGACGATTACAAACCACAGCGCATTCACAAAACACATCCAGATTCCGTAAAGCGCCTGGATCTTCAGTGGCGTTGTGGCGCTGATGATGGTGGTGAAGATCGCCAGGAAAAACAGTGTGGCTTTCGGGTTGGTCGCGTTGGTCAGGAAACCGGTGGTAAATGCCTTCAGCAATGTCTGTTCTACGACCGGTTCGTCAGGCTTGTCGCCTTCCAGTACGGTCTTGGGCTTGCTGCGCAGCAGGCTGACGCCGAGGTACAAAATGTAAGCGCCACCCACAACCTTGGCCACCGTCAGCAGCCAAGGCGTCGTGTGCATCAACGCGCCGACCCCGAGCAAGGTGTAAAGCACGTGCACGGAAATGCCCGCACCGATGCCCAGCGCCGTGCAAATCCCGACCAGTCGACCGAAGCGCACACTTTGACGGATGGTCACTGCGAAGTCCGGTCCGGGTGCAACCACGGCCAGAAAGTGGATCGTTGCCAGCGCCAGAAACTCGCCCAGGTAATTCGAAAGCATTTCAACTCCAGAAAGTAAGGGGTGAAGCATTGCCGCGATAGCCGACAAAGAACGAAAGGCTCAAGCGCGGATCAGCCACACCCGGGGTCACCGAGTGCATGCAGCGCGAATTGAACATGATGAAATCACCCGGCTCGGGAAGAATCTCCAGGGTCGGAGTCCCGAGCAGCGCCGGATCGATGCCGTAACTGTCGCCACGCATTTCGTCGAACTGGTCCGGGGAGATGTCGTGGTCCCACATCTGCAGTGCCCCGCCCTCGGTGGGCATGTTCAGGTAAACATTGCAGGCGAACTGCGCTTCAAGGCTCTTGGCCTGGTAACTGTCCGGGGCGTCCTTGGCGAAAATGTCGTGGTGGGCCAGAAAACAGATCCCGGGTTTCACAACCCGGGACAGCCCGACATACATCTTGCGACCGTAGAGATTTTCCAGGTGCGCACCCGCCGGCCAGGACTCGTCGAGCATGCAGCGCAGGGTGTCGACGGGGGACGAATAGGGCGCACACCGGTTGCGCAATTCCGCAATGTTGCGGGTGGCGCGTTCGAAATAATCTTCGATCAGCAGCGGCTGGTTTTCCGCTTCATAAAACGCCATGCCGATGCGACCGATGCTCGGCGCATTGATATAGCCTTCGAAGCCAGGGGCAAGGATCTTGTCGCCAATCTGAATCGCCAGTGGCTTGGGCAACAAGCCTTTGACGCGGATGGCGAGGACTTCTTCGTTGGCCAGTTTTTTTATGCACGTCTCATCGAGACGCTCGACGTCAAGCATCATGTCTTAGGTCCATCTAACAAATAGTCAACAGAACCCGCGACCGCAGGTTCCCCCGGCGTCAGGCGATGACAGGAACGGCATCGCCCAAATGCTCAATCCACGCTGTAGTGGACTGACAGCGTTCCCTTCTTCAGTGAAAGGGAAGCGATCGTGACCGTGCCCAAATCCTTCAGGCTACGTACATGGGTGCCGCCGCAGCCGTAGGCGGGCAGTTCACCGAAACCGATTTCCCGGGCGCCTTCACGCATCGACGAGAGGCGCGGCAGATCTTCAGCGATCCACTGCTCGATGCCGAGTTGAATCATCTCGGCATCTACCTCTTTTGCCGACTCTGCCGGTTTGAATTGCACGCGTCCTTCGCCGGGCCAGTGATGAGCCTTGATCGGCATCCAGCCCATGGCCTGGACGAAGTGGCCGATCAGGTGGCCGGCGGAATGCATGCGTGAATTGAACTGGCGGCGTTGTTCGTCGACCCGAATCTGAGTCATGCCCGGTTTTATCGGATGGTCGACAAAATGAATGATCCGGTCCGGATCCTGAACCACGCGCAGCACCTGGCTTTCGCCGATCCAGCCGGTGTCGAAGGGCTGTCCACCGCCTTGGGGATGAAACAACGTGGCGCGCAACACCACGGCAAATTCGTTCTCGTGGGGCGTGCAATCCAGGACTTCCACATTGGCCTTGAGGTCATCACTATGGAAAAAGAGGCGAAGCGTCATATTCCATGCCCTTATTAAAAATTCTATTTTTTATTATATGGAGCGTGGAATTGCGTGATAATCCGTTCAAACATCAAAGGACTGTTGCGCTGTGAGCATAAATCTTCCACTACCGCTGCTTGGTGAAATGGCGATTTTCGTCAAGGTTGTCGAGACCGGCAGCTTCTCCGAGGCCGCTCGCCAGTTGGGCTCTTCCCCTTCGGCGGTCAGTCGAAGCATTTCGCGCCTGGAGAAGGCACTCGCCACCCGTTTGCTGCAACGAACCACGCGCAAGTTGCGCTTGAGCGACGGTGGTGAAGAGGTGTTCACGCGATGCCAGGAGATGGTCAGCGCAGCCAAGTCGGTGATGGAGATCAGCGGTCAGTTCACCCAGGAAGCGGAAGGACTGGTGCGGGTCAGTGTGCCGAAGGCGGTGGGGCGTTTCGTGATTCATCCGCATATGCCGGAATTTTTGCGTCGTTATCCCAAAGTGGATGTGGAGCTGTTGCTTGAAGACCGCCAGGTGGATTTGATCGACGACAACGTTGATCTGGCGATTCGAATTACAGATCGGCCGCCCCCTGGACTGGTCGGCCGGCAATTGCTCACCATCGATCATATGCTCTGTGCAACGCCGCAATACCTGGCCGAACACGGCACACCGACCCATCCCCACGACTTGCTCAACCACAGCTGCATCTATCTGGGCGAAACCCCGAGCGATGCCCGCTGGAAGTTCAAGAAAGGCACCAAGGCTGTCACCGTCGGCGTGCGCGGACGTTATGCGGCCAATCACACCGGCGTGCGCTTGGGCGCAGTGTTGCAGCACATCGGGATTGGCAGCCTGCCGTACTTCACCGCACGTTATGCGCTGGAGCAGGGGCTGATCGTGCAGGTGTTGCCAGACTGGACCTTTCTGGCGTCATACCACGGCGGTGCCTGGCTGCTGCATTCGCCAACCCGTTATCTGCCACCGAAGTTACGGGTGCTGATCGACTATCTGGTGGAGTGCCTGGAAAAAGAACCGACCCTGAGCAAGCCGGGCAAGCCCAGTGCGTTGGGAAAAGTCGCTGCGCATTATGAGTTGCCCGAGAGTGATGGATTGCTTTGACGGGCCCCTTCGCGGGCAAGCCTCGCTCCTACAGGTTAGTGCCGTACGTAATTGCGCGAACGACATACATCTGTAGGAGCGAGGCTTGCCCGCGAAGGCGTCCGCCCAGTCACTGCCAATCATTCCGTAAAAAAAAGGCCCGCATGTTCAACCATGCGGGCCTTTTGCATTTCTGACCGAGGATCAGTGCTTGCTGTCGTCTTTCGACATCGCCAGCAGCTGTTTTTCCTGGTTCCAGTCGAAAGGTTCGTCGTTTTGTTCAGCTTCGAAACGACGTTCCTCCAACGCCTGGTACAAGTCGATTTCATCGTCGGGCATGTAATGCAGGCAGTCACCGGCGAAGTACCACAGCAGGTCGCGCGGGACCAGGTGGGCGATTTGCGGGTAGCGGGTGATCACCTGGCACAGAATGTCCTGGCCCAGGTACTGGCTTTCGATCGGGTCGACCGGCAGCAACGCACGCAGTTCGTCGAAGCGCTCCAGGAACAAGGCATGGCTTTCTTCGGGAACCTGTTCGGCCTCACCTACGGCGACCAGGATGCTGCGCAGGTGGTCGAGCAAGACAAGATGATCGGCAACGACATTGGACACGAGATAAGTCCTCAAGAGCAAAACGGGCGCGGGAGTATAAAGCTCTCGCGCCCATTTTTACAGGATCAGCGGACCTTTCCGTCGGCCAGCGCGAGTTCGTCTTTGTCGAAATCATCGACATCGATCACCTTGCGCCGCGCCGCTTCGGCGTCACGCAGGGTCTGCGCCTCCACGGGCTGCAACACGCCCGCCTCAAGCGCTGTATCGATGACGTTTTCTCCGGCGACCGGTTTGACCTGTCCGCTTTTGAGCGCGACATGAAGCTTTTTACGCAACGGTTGCGCGGCACTCAGCAGGTTACACGCATGTTGCAGGGCGCCGACCGGGTCATCAGTGGATTGCGGCCGGTAGCAACCGCCGAGCAACTCTTCCAGGGTTGGATCGCCCTTGGCGCGACCGATCACCGCCGCCACTTCGGCGCCGAGTTTGTCCGATGGCCCTTTGTGGCGACGACCGAACGGGAACACGATCACCCGCAACAGGCAACCCAACACCTTGTTCGGGAAGTTGGTCAGCAGTTCATCCATCGCTCGTTCCGACTGACCCAGACTTTCTTCCATGGCCCAGGTAAACAGCGGTGCCATGTGCTCCGGCGAATCGAGGTCGTGGTAACGCTTGAGTGCGGCGGAGGCGAGGTACATGTTGCTGAGCACATCCCCAAGACGCGCCGACAGACGCTCGCGTCGTTTCAATTCGCCGCCCAGCAGCATCATGCTCAGGTCGGCGAGCAGGGCGAACGCAGCAGCCTGGCGATTGAGGGCACGGAAGTAACCCTGGCTGAGCTTGTCGCCTGGCGCGTGTTCGAAGTGACCGAAACCAAGGTTCAGCACCAGCGTGCTGGCGGCGTTACTCACGGCGAAACCGATGTGCTTGAGCAGCAGGCCATCAAACTCTGTGAGGGCCTGGTCCTTGTCTTCACGACTGGCGAGGGCCATTTCCTTGAGCACGAATGGATGGCAGCGAATCGCGCCCTGACCGAAGATCATCAGGTTGCGCGAGAGAATGTTCGCGCCTTCCACGGTGATGAAAATCGGCGCGCCGTTCCAGCTGCGACCGAGGTAGTTGTTCGGCCCCATGATGATTGCCTTGCCGCCATGAACATCCATGGCGTGGCTGATGCACTCGCGGCCGCGTTCAGTGAGGTGGTACTTGAGAATCGCCGACAGCACCGACGGCTTCTCGCCCAAATCCACCGCATTGGCCGTGAGCATCCGCGCCGCGTCCATCATCCAGGCGTTGCCGCCGATACGGGCCATCGCTTCCTGAATCCCTTCGAAGGCCGACAGTGGAACGTTGAACTGTTCACGGACCTGAGCGTACTGGCCGGTCACCAGGCTGGTGAACTTGGCGGCGCCGGTGCCGACCGCTGGCAACGAAATCGAACGCCCGACCGACAGGCAGTTCATCAGCATCATCCAGCCTTTGCCGATCATTTCCTGGCCGCCGATGAGGAACTCCAACGGTACGAAGACGTCTTTGCCGGAGTTCGGGCCGTTCATGAATGAAGCGCCCAACGGCAAGTGACGGCGGCCGATTTCAACACCGGCGGTATCGGTCGGGATCAACGCCAGACTGATCCCCAGGTCTTCCTCCTCACCCAGCAGGTGGTCCGGGTCGTAGGCCTTGAACGCGAGGCCGAGCAGGGTGGCGACTGGTCCCAGCGTGATGTAACGCTTTTCCCAGTTCAGGCGCAGGCCCAAGGTTTCCTTGCCTTCCCATTCACCTTTGCAGATCACCCCGGTGTCGGGCATGGAGCCGGCATCGGAGCCGGCCAGTGGCCCGGTCAGTGCGAAGCACGGGATGTCATCGCCGCGCGCCAGTCGTGGCAGGTAGTGGTTGCGTTGCTCGTCAGTGCCGTAATGCAGCAGCAGTTCGGCCGGACCGAGGGAGTTGGGGACCATCACGGTGGACGCGAGGTCGCCGCTGCGGGTTGCCAGTTTCATCGCCACCTGAGAGTGGGCGTAGGCGGAGAAACCTTTGCCGCCAAACTCCTTGGGAATGATCAGGGCGAAGAAGCCGTTTTCCTTGATGTAGGCCCAGGCTTCGGGAGGGAGGTCCATGTCTTGACCGATCTGCCAGTCGCTGACCATGGCGCAGAGTTCTTCGGTCGGGCCGTCGATGAAGGCCTGTTCCTCTTCGCTCAGCTGCGCTTTTGGATAGGACAGCAGTTTTTTCCAGTCCGGGCGACCGCTGAACAGTTCGCCGTCCCACCACACCGTGCCCGCATCGATTGCATCGCGTTCGGTTTGCGACATCGGCGGCAGGGTTTTCTGGAACCAGCTGAACAGCGGTGCGCTGAAAAATTTGCGGCGCAGGTCGGGCAACAACAAAGGCGCAGCCACGGCCGCGATCAGCACCCAGAAAATCAGCAACAGCCAGCCTGGCGCGTGGCTGAAAGCGCCCATCACCACCACGTAAACGGCAACGACGCACAGGGCAGGCAGTGGCGCGATGCGTCGGTGGGCTAAATAGGCAATCCCGACAACCAGAACCAGTATCCACAACAGCAGCATATTTAATCCTCCGTGAAACCAGGGCAAAACCAACTTTCAGAGCTTAGACGGCATCCGCAAAACAGGTTGGTCAGAGCGATGTGATTGAATTCGTGGGAAACCATGGATGAGTTTTGTAGGCCTTGCGGGCAACAGGCCTCGGAAATCGTTCGTTGGGCGGGCGGCAAAGCGTCCATGTTTGGCCGAAACGTCGTTATCTCTGTGCTGAGCGTGTCGCTAGACTCGTGGCTTCCCCAGGAGATTGTTCTCATGCACGAGTATCTGAGTCCCGGCCGCTTCATCGATAGTGACCACCCGTCGGTGGTGGAGTTCGCCGAAAAACATCGCGGCAGTCATCGCGATCCTCTAGAGCAGGCGATCAATCTCTATTACGCCGTGCGCGAAGCCGTGCGTTACAACCCTTACACCTTCAGTCGCGACCCGGGCACCTTGCGCGGTAGTTATGCGTTGGCGGCGGGGGAGAGTTATTGCGTGCCCAAAGCCACGCTGCTGGCAGGTGCGGCCCGTCATTGCGGGATCCCTGCACGGATCGGCCTGGCGGATGTGCGCAATCATTTATCGACGCCACGTTTGCTTGAATTGCTCAAGAGCGATGTGTTCGCCATGCACGGCTATACGGAGCTGTATCTGAATGGTCGTTGGGTCAAAGCCACGCCAGCGTTCAACCAAGGCTTGTGCGAATTGTTCAATGTCGCCCCCCTGGAATTCGACGGAATCAACGACAGCGTTTTCCATCCGTTCAATCGCGACGGCGAGCAATTGATGGAGTACCTGATCGATCACGGCCAGTTCACCGACGTGCCTGAAGCGTTCTTTTTCGAGCATCTGGAGAAGTGCTATCCGCATCTGTTCAGCGACACACTGCCCGTGCTGCTGGGTGACATGCAGAGCGATTTGAGTCACGCCTGATCCGGCGTATGCTGCCTGCGCATTCATCCATAAAGAGGCGGTCATGCTGAAGATCTGGGGTCGGAAAAACTCGTCGAATGTCAGAAAATCTTTGTGGGCCGCCGAGGAGCTGGGCCTGGCTTATGAAGCCATCGATGCGGGCGGCGCCTTTGGTGTAGTCGATACGCCTCAGTACCGCGCGATGAACCCCAATGGTCGCGTGCCGGTGATTGACGACGATGGTTTCGTGTTGTGGGAATCCAACGCCATCGTGCGTTACCTGATGGCTCGCCACGCCAACGGCACCGCCTGGTATCCAGAGGATCTGCAAGCCCGGGCCTCTGCCGACAAGTGGATGGACTGGGCCACTTCAAGTTTTGCCGGGCCGTTCCGCACGGTGTTCTGGGGCGTATTGCGCACCCCGGAAGACCAGCAGGACTGGCCGGCCATCAACGCTGCGATCAAGGAGTGCGATGGCCTGCTGTCCATGGCTGATCAGGCGCTGGCGACCCAACCGTACCTGTCCGGCGATGAGATCGGCATGGGCGACATTCCTCTGGGCAGCTTCATTTATGCCTGGTTCGAGATGCCGATCGAGCGCGCACCGCAGCCTCATCTGCAAGCCTGGTATGCGCGACTGAAACAGCGTCCGGCGTATCAGAAAGCGGTTATGACCGCGTTGACTTAATACTCACTATCGACACACTTGACTGTACTTGTGTGGCGGCGACAAGCACCATTGCGCTCGTGCGCCGCGGTTGTATTAGTCGCCGCCCGCCCTGATTTGTCCCTTTCTTCCCTTCTTGGTGCGTAAATCCGATATGAGTTCCGCTCTGTCCATCCGGCAGCTAACCAAAACCTACGGCAACGGTTTCCAGGCCCTGAGTGGTATCGATCTGGACGTCGCCGAAGGTGACTTTTTCGCCTTGCTCGGCCCTAACGGCGCCGGCAAATCCACGACCATCGGCATTCTCTCGACCCTGGTGAACAAGACCAGCGGGACGGTGAATATCTTCGGTCACGACCTGGACAAGAATCCTGCGCAACTCAAGCGCTCCATCGGCGTGGTTCCTCAGGAATTCAACTTCAACCAGTTCGAAAAAACCTTCGACATCGTCGTGACCCAGGCCGGTTATTACGGCATCCCGCCGAAAATCGCCAAGGAACGCGCCGAGCAGTACCTGACCCAACTGGGCCTGTGGGACAAGCGCGATACGCCATCGCGTTCACTGTCCGGCGGCATGAAGCGTCGACTGATGATCGCCCGTGCGCTGGTTCACGAACCGCGTCTGCTGATCCTCGACGAACCGACGGCGGGTGTGGACATCGAACTGCGTCGCTCGATGTGGACGTTCCTCACCGAGTTGAACAAGAAAGGCATCACCATCATTCTCACCACCCACTACCTGGAAGAGGCTGAGCAGTTGTGCCGCAACATCGGCATCATCGACCACGGCACCATCGTCGAGAACACCAGCATGAAACAGTTGCTCGGCCAACTGCATGTTGAAACGTTCCTGCTCGACCTCAAAAACACTGTGCAAACCGCGCCGCAGTTGCTCGGTTACCCGACCAAGTTGCTCGACAGCCACACCCTTGAAGTTCAGGTCGACAAGGCCATGGGCATCACTGCGCTGTTCACCCAATTGGCGCAGCAGAACATCGAAGTGTTGAGCCTGCGTAACAAAACCAATCGCCTCGAGGAGTTGTTCGTGTCCCTGGTGGAGAAAAATCTGTCGAAGGTGGCGGTATGAGTTCCGAGCTGCAACCCAACCTCGTTGCCCTCAACACCATCGTTTACCGAGAGGTCAAGCGCTTTACCCGGATCTGGCCGCAGACACTGCTGCCGCCGGCCATCACCATGGTTCTGTACTTCGTGATCTTCGGCAATCTGATCGGCCGGCAGATCGGTGACATGGGTGGCTTCACTTACATGGAGTACATCGTGCCGGGGCTGATCATGATGTCGGTGATCACCAACTCCTACGGCAACGTGGTCTCCAGTTTCTTCGGCAGCAAGTTCCAGCGTTCCATCGAAGAATTGATGGTGTCGCCCGTGTCGCCGCATACGATTCTGATCGGCTACACCCTGGGCGGCGTGCTGCGTGGCTTGATGGTCGGGCTCATCGTGACCCTCCTTTCGCTGTTCTTCACCAAGTTGCAGGTGCATCACCTGGGCGTGACCGTTCTGGTGGTGGTGCTGACGGCGACGATCTTCTCGCTGCTGGGCTTCATCAACGCCGTGTTTGCGCGCAACTTCGATGACATCTCGATCATCCCGACGTTTGTGCTGACACCGCTGACCTACCTGGGCGGGGTGTTCTACTCGATTTCGTTGCTGCCGCCGTTCTGGCAGACCGTGTCCCTGGCCAACCCGGTGCTGCACATGGTCAACGCTTTCCGTTACGGCATTCTTGGCGTTTCTGACATCCGGATCAGCGTGGCGATCACCTTCATGCTGGTGGCGACCGTGGTGTTGTACATCGGTTGCGCACGGCTGCTGGTCAGTGGTCGCGGGATGCGCACGTAATCGCGCACTGCTTAATCAGAAACGGCACCTCAGGGTGCCGTTTTTTTATTCTTGCATTCGTCTTTTCTGGCGCCGCCGCCACTGCCGTCCGACCCACCAGCGCCAGTACATCATGGTCAGGCAATAGGCGAGCGCGCCGAGCACCAGTCCCGTCACCACCGAACCGAGTAAAAACGGCTGCCAAAGAGTCGATAGTTCGCCGCTGATCCATTCCCAGGTCAGCTCGTCCGGTAAATGGCGGGTGGGAACGTCCATCAGCCAGGCACCGGTCTGGTAAGTGCAGAAGAACACCGCCGGCATGGTGATCGGATTGGTCAGCCAGACCAGGCTGACCGCAATCGGCATGCCATGGCCCGTGCGACGGAATGGCGGTTGAGGTGCCAGAGGTTCGGGTCATGCAGCAGGGTGCCGAGAAAGCGTAAGGACTTGTGTTCCCTGATGCTGGTCGGGTCTGGCATGTAACGTTTGAATAAGCGCCGGGGCATAAGGCTTCTCGGTCGGTTAAGGCGGCAAGTATGTCTGGATTCTATGACCCGCCCATTCAGACTTTGTGACAATTAATAACGATGCCCGTGCGATTAGCCGGCTATGCCTAGGAGGGGACTCTCAAGGACGGGCGTATGCGCACAGGGATGATGGCGCTGGCGTTGGGTCTGTTGATCCTGCGTTTTTTACCGGTATTACCGCCGGTCTGGTTATGGATGTTGCTGCCGGTAATCGGTTTGATGGTGCTGCCGTTTCGCAGCTATCCACTGGCATTTTTCCTGTTCGGCTTCAGTTGGGCAGGCGCGAATGCACAGTGGGCGCTGGATGATCGGCTGCCGATGAGCCTCGATGGCGAAACCCGTTGGGTCGAAGGGCGGGTGACGGGATTGCCCCAGAACAATGAGGCCGTCGTGCGTTTCGAGTTGGCGGACGCCTGGTCGAGGCATGGCAAGGTGCCGCAACGGATGCGCCTGGCCTGGTATGACGGGCCGCCGGTCAACAGCGGCGAACATTGGCGACTGGCGGTCAAGTTGAAGCGTCCTGCGGGGCTGCTCAATCCCCATGCTTTCGATTACGACGCCTGGCTGCTGGCGCAACGCATCGGCGCTACCGGGACGGTCAAGGCTGGCGAGCGGCTCAAGGAAGCCCAATGGGCCTGGCGCGACGGCATCCGTCAGCGCTTGCAGGCCGTGGATGCCCAAGGGCGAACAGGCGCGCTGACGGCGTTGGTGCTGGGGGACGGCGCCGGACTGAGTCGCGAAGATTGGCAGGTGCTGCAAGACACCGGCACCGTCCATCTGTTGGTGATTTCCGGACAACACATCGGGTTGTTGGCAGGGCTGGTGTATCTGCTGATCGCCGGGCTGGCCCGTTATGGCCTGTGGCCAAAACGCTTGCCTTGGCTGCCGTGGGCCTGTGGACTCGCGTTCGCGGCCGCTCTCGGTTATGGGCTGCTGGCCGGTTTCGAGGTGCCAGTGCGGCGGGCCTGCGTGATGATCGGTCTGGTGCTGTTGTGGCGCCTGCGATTTCGTCACCTCGGCGCCTGGTGGCCGCTGTTGCTGGCGCTCGACGGTGTTTTGCTGCTGGATCCACTGGCGAGTCTGCAACCGGGTTTCTGGCTGTCGTTCGCGGCGGTGGCGGTGTTGATCTTCACCTTCGGTGGTCGGCTGGGCCCATGGCGTTGGTGGCAAACGTGGACCCGCGCCCAATGGCTGATCGCGATCGGTCTGTGCCCGTTGCTGCTGGTGCTCGGGTTGCCGATCAGTCTCAGCGGGCCGGTGGCCAATTTGCTCGCGGTGCCGTGGATCAGCCTGGTGGTGCTGCCTCCGGCATTGCTGGGTACGTTGCTTTTACCCCTTCCTTACGTGGGCGAAGGGTTGCTGTGGTTGGCGGGAGGTTTGATCGACCTCTTGTTCAACGGCCTGACGCTGATGGCCGGGTACTTGCCCGCGTGGGTGCCGGTGGCCATCCCGTTGTGGATCTGGGCACTCGGCACACTCGGTGCCTTTCTACTATTGATGCCTCGAGGTGTGCCGTTTCGCTCGCTGGGTTGGCCGATGCTGCTGTTGCTGGTTTTTCCACCCCGGCAGGTCTTGCCTGAAGGCATCGCCGAAGTCTGGCAGCTGGATGTCGGCCAGGGTTTGGCCATCCTGGTGCGCACCCGCCATCACACACTGTTGTATGACACCGGGCCACGTTTCGGCGATTTCGACCTGGGTGAGCGGGTGGTACTGCCGACATTACGCAAACTGGGTGTGAATGGGCTCGATTTGATGCTGATCAGCCATGCTGACGCCGATCATGCGGGCGGCGCCCGGGCCGTTGCCAATGGCCTGCCGGTGAAACGGGTGGTCAGTGGCGATCCCCCGGCGCTGCCGGCCGAGTTGCAGGCAGAAGGCTGCGAGAGCGGTAAGCAATGGGTCTGGGATGATGTGAGGTTCCAGCTCTGGCAATGGTCTTCGGCCAGCGACAGCAATCAAAAATCCTGCGTCCTGCAGATCGAGGCCAACGGTGAGCGTCTGTTACTGACCGGTGATATAGACGCCGCAGCCGAGCAAGCTTTGCTCGACAGTCCACTGGCCGTCACCACCGATTGGTTGCAGGCGCCGCACCACGGCAGTCGCAGTTCATCTTCCATGGCGTTGCTTGCCGGGCTGCAACCCAAAGCAGTGCTGATCTCCCGCGGTCAGGGCAATTCATTCGGTCATCCCCATCCCACGATCATGGCGCGCTATCGAAAGCGCGGCCTATCGATCCATGACAGCGCCGAGCAGGGTGCCATCCGTCTGCAACTGGGACGCTTCAAGCCGCCATGGACGATGCGTCAAGAACGGCGTTTCTGGCGCTCTGCGCAGTAACCCGGAGTGATCAAAGACCGACTGGATGCGACATCACGGTCTTCGGTGCGCTCACCCCCTATGTTAGAGTGGCGCACTTTTTCGAGGGGACTGTCACTGTGTGGGAATTGGTCAAATCCGGCGGATGGATGATGATACCGATCATTCTGAGTTCCATCGCAGCCATGGCGATCGTCGCCGAACGTCTCTGGACCCTGCGAGCCAGCCGTGTGACCCCGGAGCATTTGCTCGGGCAGGTCTGGGTCTGGATCAAGGACAAACAACTCAATAAAGACAAACTCAAGGAACTGCGTGCCAACTCGCCGTTGGGCGAGATCCTGGCTGCCGGCCTGGCCAACTCCAGGCATGGTCGCGAGATCATGAAAGAGTGCATAGAAGAAGCCGCCGCGCGAGTGGTTCACGAACTCGAGCGCTACATCAATGCGCTGGGCACTATCGCCGCCATGGCCCCGTTGCTGGGTCTGTTGGGGACGGTGTTGGGCATGATCGATATCTTCAGCGCATTCATGGGTTCGGGCATGACCACCAACGCCGCCGTATTGGCCGGTGGTATCTCCAAGGCGCTGATAACCACAGCCGCAGGCCTCATGGTCGGCATCCCGGCGGTGTTCTTCCACCGGTTCCTGCAACGCCGGATCGATGAGCTGGTGGTGGGCATGGAGCAGGAAGCGATCAAACTGGTCGAGGTGGTGCAGGGTGACCGCGATGTTGACCTGAATGGGGGCAAAGCGTGAAATTCCGCCGCAAACCGCGGGAAACGGTAGACATCAACCTCGCGTCGCTGATCGACGTGGTGTTTATCCTGCTGCTGTTTTTCGTCGTGACCACCACCTTTACCCGTGAAACCCAATTGCGTGTCGATCTGCCGGAAGCGGTCAGCGGTTCACCTGCCGAAGACCAGCAGGTCAAGCATCTGGACGTTGCCATCAGTGCCGAGGGCGTATTCTCGGTGAACAATCAATTGTTGCCGAAAAACGACCTGGCCTCGTTGATGGACGCGCTGCAAAAAGAATCCAGTGGCGACACCAACCTGCCGCTGTCTATCAGCGCTGACGGCAAGACTCAGCATCAGTCCGTCATCACCGCCATGGACGCCGCCGGCAAACTCGGTTTCAGTCACCTGCGCATGACCACTGTCGAGGCGGCGCCGCCCGCGCCCTGATGGCCATGTCCGACCGCTTGCTCGCCGCGTGGTACCAAGGTCATCCGGCCCTGAAGCTGTTGCAGCCACTGGAGTGGCTGTATCGGCGCGTGGTCAATAACAAGCGCAAGCGTTTTCTGGCGGGCGAGGGCGAGATCTATCAACCGCCGGTGCCGCTGATCGTAGTCGGTAACATCACCGTCGGCGGCACCGGCAAGACGCCGCTGATTCTGTGGATGATCCAGCACTGCCAGCGCAGCGGCCTGCGGGTCGGCGTGGTCAGCCGCGGTTACGGCGCCAAACCGCCGCAACTGCCGTGGCGGGTTGAGGCGGATCAAAGCGCCGATATCGCAGGCGACGAACCGCTGTTGATCGTCCAGCGCACCGGCGTTCCGTTGATGATCGACCCGGACCGCAGCAGCGCCGTCAAAGCCCTGCTGGCGAGCGAGCCATTGGACCTGATCCTGTCCGATGACGGCATGCAGCATTACCGTCTGGCCCGCGACCTTGAACTAGTGCTGATCGACGCCGCACGCGGCCTGGGTAACCAGCGTTGCCTGCCCGCCGGGCCGTTGCGCGAACCGGTCGAGCGTCTGCAAAGTGTCGACGCGGTGCTGTACAACGGTGCCGATGCCGATCGCGACGGCGGTTTTGCCTTCCAGCTTCAACCCACCGAATTGATCAATCTGCAAAGCGGAGAGCGGCGTCCCCTCGATCACTTCCCCGCAGGCCAGGCACTGCACGCCGTGGCCGGGATCGGCAATCCGCAGCGTTTCTTCACAACCCTCGAAACGCTACACTGGCAGCCAGTGCCGCATGCGTTTGCCGACCACGCCGAATACAGCGTGCAGGCCTTGAATTTCACACCGTCATTGCCGTTGGTGATGACCGAAAAGGACGCGGTGAAGTGCCGTGCCTTCGCTGCCGCCGATTGGTGGTACCTGGCGGTCGATGCTGCACCATCGCCGGCCTTCGTGGCCTGGTTCGATACGCAGCTGATGCGCCTGTTGCCGGCTCGTCTTTTGCCTTAAATCCGTTTTTATCCAGGGAATGCTCATGGACACCAAATTGCTCGATATCCTCGCTTGCCCGGTCTGCAAAGGCCCGCTCAAGCTCAGTGCCGACAAAACCGAGCTGATCAGCAAGGGCGCAGGCCTGGCTTACCCGATTCGCGACGGCATCCCGGTGATGCTCGAGACCGAAGCCCGCACCCTGACCACCGACGAGCGCCTGGATAAATGACCACAGCCTTTACCGTTGTCATTCCATCGCGTTACGCCTCCACCCGCTTGCCGGGCAAACCGCTGCTACTGATCGCCGGCAAGCCGATGATCCAGCACGTCTGGGAACAGGCGAGCAAAAGCAGCGCCCAGCGCGTGGTGGTTGCCACTGACGATGCGCGCATCGTCGAGGCCTGCAACGGGTTTGGCGCTGAAGTGGTGCTGACCCGCGAAGATCACAATTCCGGCACCGACCGTCTGGCGGAAGTCGCCGCGAAGCTGGGCCTGGCGCCCGACGCCATTGTGGTCAACGTTCAGGGTGACGAACCGCTGATCCCGCCGAGTGTGATCGATCAGGTTGCCGCCAACCTGGCCGCCCACACCGAAGCGCGCATGGCCACGCTGGCCGAGCCGATCGAAGACGTGGAAACCCTGTTCAATCCCAACGTGGTCAAGGTCGTCAGCGACCTTAATGGCCTGGCGCTGACTTTCAGTCGCGCCACGTTGCCGTGGGCCCGGGACGCGTTCGCCAAAAGCCGCGAGCAATTGCCGGAAGGCGTGCCGTATCGCCGCCATATCGGCATCTATGCCTACCGCGCCGGTTTCCTGCATGACTTCGTCAGCTGGGGCCCATGCTGGCTGGAAAATACCGAATCCCTGGAACAGCTGCGTGCCCTGTGGCACGGCGTGCGGATTCACGTCGCCGATGCACTGATCGCACCGCCAACCGGTGTCGACACCGTTGAAGACCTTGAGCGCGTTCGTCGCCTGCTGGAGGCCTGATGCGGGTTTTGTTTGTCTGCCTGGGCAACATCTGCCGTTCTCCGACGGCCGAAGGCGTGCTACGACACAAACTGCGCGAAGCGGGGCTGGCCGATCAAATCGAAGTTGCCTCCGCCGGCACCGGTGACTGGCACGTCGGCAAGGCCCCGGACAAGCGCAGTCAGGCGGCGGCCAAGCGGCGCGGTTATGACCTGTCCGCTCAGCGCGCCCAGCAAGTGTCCCGCGCCGATTTCGCCACCTACGACCTGATTCTGGCGATGGACCACAGCAACCTGCGCAATCTCGAGGCCATGCAACCGGCCAGGGGCAAGGCCGAGCTGGACCTGTTCCTGCGTCGCTACCAGTCGGAAATCGATGAAGTACCGGATCCGTACTACGACGGCGACCAAGGCTTTGAGCAGGTGCTGGACCTGATCGAGCGCGCCAGTGATTTGCTGGTGATCGAATTGAAGGGACGGTTATGAGTTTGCAGGTTCAACCCCGGGTTTCGCTCAAACCGTTCAACACCTTCGGCGTTGACGTTCAGGCCCGGCTGTTTGCCGAGGCCCACAGCGATGCCGACGTGCGTGAAGCCCTGGCCTATGCGGTGGAACATGACGTGCCGCTGCTGGTGATTGGCGGTGGCAGCAATTTGCTGCTGACGGCCGATATCCAGTCGCTGGTGCTGCGCATGGCCACGCGCGGGATTCGCATCCTGAGCGATGACGGCAGCAAGGTCGTGATCGAAGCCGAGGCCGGCGAGCCTTGGCACCCGTTCGTGCAGCACACCTTGGCGCAAGGTTTGTCGGGCCTGGAAAACCTCAGCCTGATTCCCGGCACGGTCGGCGCGGCACCGATGCAGAACATCGGCGCCTATGGCGTGGAGATCAAGGACGTGTTCGCCGGCCTGACCGCGCTGGATCGCCAGACCGGCGAACTGCGGGACTTCACCCTGGAAGAATGCAACTTCGCCTACCGCGACAGCCTGTTCAAGCAGGAACCGGGGCGTTGGTTGATCCTGCGGGTACGTTTCATCCTGGACCGCGCCGCGCACCTGCATCTGGAGTACGGCCCGGTGCGTCAGCGCCTGACCGAGCAAGGCATCGATCACCCGACCGCCACCGATGTCAGCCAGGCGATTTGCAGCATCCGCAACGAAAAGCTTCCGGACCCGGCAGTGCTCGGCAATGCCGGCAGCTTCTTCAAGAATCCTTTGGTGCCAGCGGCGCTGGTCGCGCAACTCAAAGGTGAATACCCGGATCTGGTGGCCTACGCGCAACCTGACGGGCAGATGAAACTGGCGGCGGGCTGGCTGATCGAGCGAGCCGGCTGGAAAGGTTTCCGTGACGCCGACGCCGGCGTGCATAAATTGCAGGCGCTGGTGCTGGTCAACTATGGCAACGCGACGGGTCTGCAATTGCTGGACCTGGCGCAACGCATCCAGAAAGACATTTCAGAACGTTTCCATGTCGACCTGGAAATGGAGCCCAATCGGTATTGAGGCTACGCTTTCAAGACTGATTTCAAAGCCCTGCACTCGTTTAACGGTGCAGGGCTTTTTTGTTAATGCTGGGTTAACTTAGCCACCTAACGATGCAAACGTTTGCTCCATCAAAGGCCCGATGCAGACGCTACCGTCCGCATAAGAGAGCCCCATTAGCCTGAGCCGATCTGCGTGATGCCAACCGCCAACCCCAGGCGGCAGATTGCTCGACCCCATAACCAATAACTATGCGGGAGTGCCCATGATTACCCTGAAGCTCAATGGTCAAGACCATCAACTCGATGTCACCGAGGACATGCCGCTGCTCTGGGCGATCCGTGACGTGGCCGGTTACAACGGCACCAAATTCGGCTGCGGCATGGGCCTGTGCGGCGCCTGCACCATTCATATCGACGGCGCCCCGGCGCGCAGTTGCATCACGCCGATCGGTTCCGTGGTCGGCCAGGACGTCACCACCATCGACAACCTGCACGTCGACCCTGTCGGGCAAATCGTCCAGCAAGCATGGCTCGACACCGCCGTGGCCCAGTGCGGTTTCTGTCAGGGCGGGCAGATCATGTCCGCCACGGCGCTGCTCAAGACCAACCCGAACCCCAGCGACGAACAGATTGAAGAGGCGATGGTCGGCAACATTTGCCGTTGTGGCACTTACAACCGCATCAAGACCGCCATCCGCCAGGCATCCACTCACCTGAAGGAGGCCAAGGCATGAGCCAGTTGCCGAATGATTTCGCGCTGAGCAACCTCAGTCGCCGTGGGTTCCTCAAGGGTGTCGGTGCCACCAGTGCGTTGGTTCTGGTGGCGAGCTGGGGCTGGCAAGACGCTTTCGCTGCCGAGAAAGACAAGAAATTTGGCGCCGATGGCATGCCCAACGGCTGGATCGACGATCCCAAGGTGTACGTCAGCATCGCCACTGACGGCACGGTGACCGTGGTCTGCAACCGTTCGGAAATGGGCCAGGGTGTGCGCACCAGCCTGACGATGGTGGTGGCTGATGAGCTGGAAGCCGACTGGGCGATGATGAAGGTGCAGCAGGCGCCGGGCGACGAAGTGCGCTTCGGCAACCAGGACACCGATGGTTCGCGCAGCATGCGCCACTGGTTCGAGCCGATGCGTCGCTGCGGTGCTGCCGCGCGGACCATGCTCGAACAAGCCGCAGCCGAGCAGTGGAAAGTGCCGGTCAGCGAATGCCGCGCGCAACTGCATAAAGTCATTCACCAACCGACCGGTCGTGAGCTGGGTTACGGCGCCTTGGCCGCCGCGGCCGGTGCGCTGGCGGTACCGGCGCGTGACAGCCTGCGGCTCAAGCAACCGTCGGAATTTCGCTACATCGGCAAGGAAGGCACCAAGGCCATCGACGGTGCCGACATCGTCAATGGCCGCGCCATTTACGGTGCAGACGTGCATTTCGACGGCATGCTCTACGCCACCATTGCGCGTCCTGCGGTGTACGGCGGCAAGGTCAAGTCCGTCGACTCCAGCGCGGCGATGAAAGTCCCGGGCGTGATCAAGGTTGTGCAGATCGAAGGCCATCCTCTGCCATCGGAGTTTCAGCCGTTGGGCGGCGTGGCCGTGGTCGCCAGTAATACCTGGGCGGCGATCAAGGGCCGCGAAGCGCTGAAAATCGAGTGGGACGATGGCCCTAACGCCAGTTACGACTCGATCGCCTATCGCAAGGAGCTGGAAGCCGCGTCCCTCAAGCCGGGCAAAGTGGTGCGCAATACCGGCAACATCGACGAGGCCATGGGCAGCGCCGACAGCACGCTCGAAGCCTCCTATTACCTGCCGCACCTGACGCAAGCGCCAATGGAACCGATGGTCGCCATCGCCCGTTTCAAGGACGGCGTGTGCGAAGCCTGGGCCCCAAGCCAGGCTCCTCAAGTCACCCGCGAACGTATTGGCGAACGCCTCGGCATTCCGTTCGATAACGTCACCTTCAATGTCACTTTGCTGGGCGGCGGTTTCGGTCGTAAATCCAAGCCTGACTTCATTATCGAAGCGGCCATCCTTGCCAAGGAATTCCCCGGCAAGGCAGTGCGGGTGCAATGGACCCGTGAAGACGACATCCACTGTTCCTATTTCCACACGGTGTCGGCCGAGTACCTGAAAGCCAGCCTGAACAATGACGGCCTGCCGTCCGGCTGGTTGCACCGCACCGTGGCGCCGAGCATCACCGCGCTGTTTGCGCCGGGCATGAACCATGAGGCGGCCTTCGAGCTGGGCATGGGCTTTACCAACATGGCTTACGCGATTCCTAACGTGCGCCTGGAAAACCCGGAAGCGACGGTCCATACCCGCGTCGGCTGGTATCGCTCGGTATCGAACATTCCTCACGGTTTTGCGATTCAGAGCTTTGTCGATGAACTGGCGCACAAGGCCGGCCAGGATCCGCTCAAGTACCAGATCAAATTGCTCGGCCCGGACCGGCAGATCGATCCGCGCACGTTGAGTGAAGAGTGGAACTACGGCGAATCGCCCGAGCGTTATCCGATCGACACGGCGCGTCTGCGCACGGTGCTGGAAACCGCTGCGAAAGCTGCCGGTTGGGGTCGCGAGTTGCCCAAGGGCCGAGGCCTGGGTCTGGCGGTGCATTACAGCTTTGTGACCTATGTGGCGGCAGTGATCGAGGTTGAAGTCAAAGACGACGGCACGCTGATCGTGCACAAGGCCGACATCGCGGTGGATTGCGGTCCGCAGATCAACCCCGAGCGGATTCGTGCGCAGTTCGAAGGCGCCTGTGTCATGGGTCTGGGCAACGCGGTGTTGGGGGAAATCAGCTTCAAGGACGGCAAGGTCCAGCAGGACAACTTCCACATGTACGAAGTGGCGCGCATGTCGCTGGCGCCGAAGGAAGTGGCGGTTCATCTGGTCACACCGCCCGGCAATGTGCCACTGGGCGGTGTCGGTGAACCCGGCGTGCCACCGATTGCGCCAGCACTGTGCAACGCCATTTTTGCCGCCACCGGCAAGCGCATCCGCAACCTGCCGGTTCGCTATCAGCTGCAAGGCTGGCAGAAGGCGCAGGCCTGATGGACAGCGTCGATCTGAACGTCCTGCGCAGCGTGCTCGAATGGCGCCGTGCCGGTCAGCGGGTGGTGTTGTACAGCGTGGTCCAGACCTGGGGCACCGCGCCTCGGGCACCTGGCGCCATGCTGGCCTTGCGTGAAGATGGCGTGGTGATTGGCTCGGTGTCCGGCGGGTGTGTCGAAGACGATTTGATTGCCCGGCTGCACGACGGTCGTATTCCGGCTGATGGGCCGCCGGTGCAATTGATCACTTACGGCGTCACCCGTGAGGAGGCTGCGCGCTTCGGTTTGCCGTGCGGCGGCACCTTGCGCCTGACTGAGGAGCGGGTCGGCGATCCGGCTTGGGTCGCTGAGTTGCTGGCGCGCTGCGAGGCGCATGAAATCTTGGCCCGCTCGCTTGATCTCACGACTGGTGAAGTGGTTCTGCAATCGGCAAACAAGACCGATACGCTGAGTTTTGACGGCAAAACCCTGCGTGCCATTTACGGTCCGCGTTGGCGGCTGCTGCTGATCGGTGCGGGGCAGTTGTCCCGGTATGTCGCCGAGATGGCGCGTTTGCTGGATTTCGAAGTGCTTATCTGCGATCCGCGCACCGAGTTCGTTTACGGCTGGGAAGAGCAGCACGGGCGGTTTGTCTCGGGCATGCCCGATGAAGCGGTACTCACCATACAGACCGACGAGCGTACGGCCATCGTCGCGCTGACCCACGATCCGCGACTGGATGACATGGCGCTGCTGACGGCGCTGGACTCCAAGGCGTTTTATGTCGGTGCGCTGGGGTCGCGGGTCAACAGCTTGAAGCGCCGGGACAACCTCGCTCAGCTAGGCTTGTCACAAGAGGCAATCGAGCGGTTGCACGGCCCGATCGGTTTGCACATTGGCAGTCACACACCGGCGGAAATCGCCTTGTCGCTACTGGCCGAAATCGTGGCGATCAAGAATGGCGTCGAACTGAAGCAGAAGAAGCCGCTGCAGGAGGTCGTATGAGCGAACCCATCGGCGTCATCGTTTTGGCAGCGGGGCAGGGCAGTCGGTTTCGACAGGAGGCCGGTCCCGAGAAGGACAAACTGGTGGCGGATTGTAAGGGACGCGAGGGTGCTGTTCATTCGATGATCGAGCAAGTGCTGGTGAATTTGCCGGCCTCGCTTGAGAAGCGCGTCCTGGTGACCACTGTGGATCGACCGCAAGTGATCCGCATGGCCAAGGCTTATGGTTGCGAGATTGTGCTGGTCGAATCGACCGGCATGGGCGACACCATCGCGGTCGGGGTGGCGGCGTGTCCGCAGCTCGGTGGCTGGCTGATTGTGCTGGGGGATATGCCGTTCATCCTTCCAGCGAGTATTGAGCGTGTGGTGGCGGGGATTGCTGATGACGCCGTCAGTGTTCCGGTGCATCAAGGTGAGTTTGGGCATCCGGTGGGATTTGGGCGCAGCTTTGGTACTGCGTTGATGGCGTTGTCCGGTGATCGAGGGGCCAAGGCGTTGTTTGCGCAGGGAAGGGTGGTCGAGGTGGCGGTGGACGATCCCGGGGTGTTGTGGGATGTGGATGTGCCTGCTGCGTTAGTTTTTGCCTGAACGATTGCTATCGCGGGCAAGCCACGCTCCCACAGGTTCTGTGTCGTTTGCTGATTAAATGAGCCACACAAAACCTGTGGGAGCGTGGCTTGCCCGCGATGAACGATAACGCGGTCTCGCTGCTTCGCCGCAGACATAAAAAAGCCCCGCCTGGATCACCAGGCGGGGCTTTTTAGTGGCCGATGGAATCAGACGAGAGGTTTAGGCTCGTGTTCTTTTTCCAGGGCTTGCTCATGTTGCTCTACCGCTTCCTGAACGGAGCGCGGTGCTTCGTTGATCACCGATTCAGCGGGTTCGGCAGCAGCGACTTCAGCAGCCGGGGCAGGTGCTGCCTCGACGACTTCAGCGACAACCGGTGCCGCTTCGACAACAGCCGGAGCAGCAGCGGCAGCCAGTTCGGCTTCCTTCTGCAGACGCTCTTCTTCACGCTTGCGACGACGCACTTCACGTGGGTCGTTCGGCGCACGGCCACTTGGCGTCAGGGCGCTGGCAGGGGCGGCTTCGACTTCCGGTGCAGCCACTTCGGCAACAACCGGAGCTTCAACCACCGGAGCAGGCTCGGCGGCAGCAACCAGTGGCTCGGACACCATGTCCTCGGCTACTGGCGCTTCGGCGGCGGCTGGCTCGGCAACCCAGTTGAACGCGGTTTGCTCTTCGCGAACTTCACGGACAGCTTCAGTCACTGTTTCGCTGGATGTTTCGACAACCGGTTCTGCGGCAACCACGGGCTCAGCGACAGCTTCAACGACAGGCTGTGCTTCACGAACCGGGGCGACTTCGATTTCCGGAGCGGCGGTGGCTTCGACCGGAGTCGTTGCTTCAACCACTGGCGCTTCCACTGGAGCAGTTTCCAGGGTGGCGGCAGTCGCGCGTTCAGCTTGCTCGTTAGCCTGTGCTTCGGCTGGAGCGCTGATCACGGTGCTGGCAACGGCTGCGGTAACAGCCAGGCCGGCGGCCAGATCGGCAGCGCTTGGCGCTTCGTTGGTTTCGGCAGCTTCGTTACCTTCGGCGGAGTCGGATTCTTCCGAACCTTCGATCACATTACCGTTGGCATCGCGCTGACGCTCACGACGGTTGCTGCGACGACGCTGGCCACGGGAGCGGCGGCGTGGACGATCGCCTTCGGCGCCTTCCTGACCGTCTTCCTGCAGTTGCTCTTCGTTGGTCACCAGCTCTTCTTCAGCTACCGCAGCAGCGGCTTGCTCGGCACGTGGCTGACGTTCTTCACGCGGTGGGCGTGGAGCGCGTTCTTCACGTGGCTGACGGGCTGGACGCTCTTCAGCAGTAGTCGCTGCAGTAGCGGCAGCGGCCGGAGCAGCATCAAGAGGCTCGCGCAGTTCACGAACCGGACGCTCTTCACGATCGCCACGTGGCTTGCGATCTTCGCGAGGAGCGCGCGGTGCACGTTCTTCGCGAGGGGCGCGTGGTGCGCGCTCTTCACGTGGAGCGCGTTCTTCGCGGGCGACTGCTGGGGTTTCTTCGCGGGCTTCGCGTGGCTCACGTGGTGCGCGCTCTTCACGCGGTGCACGTTCTTCACGAGGCTTGCGTTCTTCATCGCGGCGACCATTACGGTTGCGGCTCTGCTGACGACCGTTGCGACGCTCTTCGTTGCGGGCCGGACGCTCGGTGGTTGCTGGCTTTTCAACCACAACCGGGGCAGCAGGCTCTTCTTTGCTCGCGAACAGGCTGACCAGCGACTTCACCAGGCCTTTGAACAGGCTTGGCTCTGGCGCGGCGGCCGGTGCGGCAACCGGTGCGGGAGCGACGACTTCGGTCGGAACCGGAGCGTTGGCGCGGGCCGGAGCAGTCTTGACCGCGGCTTCCTGGCGAACCAGGGTGCGGGTCGCAGCGGCTGGCTGGACTTCTTCGACTTCGGCAGCGGCAGCGGCGATTTCGTAGCTGGACTGGCCGACCGCGGCTTCCGGGCTGTCATCGCGCAGACGCTGAACTTCGAAGTGCGGCGTTTCGAGGTGATCGTTCGGCAGAATGACGATGCGGGCACGGGTGCGCAGTTCGATCTTGGTGATCGAGTTGCGTTTTTCGTTGAGCAGGAACGCGGCAACCGGGATCGGCACTTGTGCGCGAACTTCGGCTGTGCGGTCTTTCAGGGCTTCTTCTTCGATCAGGCGCAGAATCGCCAGCGACAGCGATTCAACGTCACGGATGATGCCGGTGCCGTTGCAACGCGGGCAAACGATGCCGCTGCTTTCGCCCAGCGATGGACGCAGGCGCTGACGGGACATTTCCAGCAGGCCGAAGCGCGAGATGCGACCGACTTGCACGCGAGCGCGGTCGGCTTCCAGGCATTCGCGGACTTTCTCTTCCACGGCGCGCTGGTTCTTGGCAGGGGTCATGTCGATGAAGTCGATGACGATCAGGCCGCCGATGTCGCGCAGGCGCAACTGACGGGCGATTTCTTCGGCGGCTTCAAGGTTGGTCTGCAGGGCGGTTTCTTCGATGTCGCTGCCTTTGGTGGCGCGCGCCGAGTTGATGTCGATGGACACCAGGGCTTCGGTCGGATCGATAACGATGGAGCCGCCGGAAGGCAGTTCAACGACGCGCTGGAAAGCGGTCTCGATCTGGCTTTCGATCTGGAAACGGTTGAACAGCGGAACGCTGTCTTCGTACAGCTTGATCTTGCTGGCGTACTGCGGCATTACCTGGCGAATGAAAGTCAGGGCTTCGTCCTGGGCTTCAACGCTGTCGATCAGCACTTCGCCGATGTCCTGGCGCAGGTAATCGCGGATGGCGCGGATGATCACGTTGCTTTCCTGGTAGATCAGGAACGGCGCGGAGCGATCCAGCGAGGCTTCTTTGATGGCGGTCCAGAGTTGCAGCAGGTAGTCGAGGTCCCACTGCATTTCTTCGCTGCTGCGGCCAAGGCCGGCAGTGCGAACGATCAGACCCATGTCGGCTGGTGCAACCAGACCGTTCAGGGCTTCACGCAGTTCGTTGCGCTCTTCACCTTCGATACGACGGGAAATACCGCCGGCACGCGGGTTGTTCGGCATCAGAACCAGGTAACGACCGGCCAGGCTGATGAAGGTGGTCAGGGCTGCGCCCTTGTTGCCACGTTCTTCTTTTTCGACCTGAACGATGACTTCCTGGCCTTCGCTCAGGACGTCCTTGATGTTGACGCGGCCTTCTGGGGCTTTCTTGAAGTATTCGCGGGAGATTTCTTTGAGGGGCAGGAAGCCGTGGCGCTCAGAGCCGAAATCGACAAAGGCAGCCTCAAGGCTTGGTTCGATGCGAGTAATCCGGCCTTTATAGATGTTGGCCTTTTTCTGCTCGCGTGCACCGGATTCGATGTCCAGGTCGTAGAGGCGTTGGCCATCTACCAGTGCAACACGCAACTCTTCGGGTTGAGTTGCGTTAATCAGCATTCTTTTCATGTAGTACCGTCGGTTTCCGGGCTGCCGGAAACGGCGTTCGGCACACACGACTTCTCATGGTCGGTGTCAGGTGCGTCAGGAGTGGTTGGACACTCCAGTGTCTAGCGAACCCCGACCAATTGGGCCGGCGTCGCGACGTACGCGTCCTGCTTGCTGTGGCTACTTAAGCACTCAGTCAGGAGGAGGAATCAACCAGCGGCTGTGGACGAGATGAAGCGTCTTGATAAAGCCTATTGCTACACAGTCCAGCGGTTGTGCATCTCCACCCTACACGTATCCCTGATAATTCGGGTGCTGCCGCGCGCAGAATCCGCAGCGGGTTGGCATTTACCGTGAGCTCCGAAAGGGGAGGTCACGCATCATGGCTAATTTAGGCGTTGTTTCCGAAGCGTTCGCTCGGGGTTGCTCGTAGCTGACTGCACTTTGTGAACTGGCCGTGAATATTTGCTCGCAAGGCGAGTGAAAACTCTGCTTTGCGGCATGCTTCAGGCCTCATGTCACCTGCGCTCGTTACAACTGCAAACTCTACCGTTTCGTAGCGAAAGCCCCGTAGGACGGCCTCTCGTCCTCGTGAATTGCGTTGGTCAGGGCCGGTTTTTGACCGTTAGTCCGCTGTCCAGGCCACTTTTGGCGGCGTTCGCGACTATAGCAGCAATGATTAAGTGCTTCAATTCCATAAAAAATTGTTATCATCCGCACCATGACGACTACTGCCCCTTCGACCCCAGCCGTACAACTGCTGGAGGTCTCGCCGGAATATGCCGGCCAACGTATTGATAACTTCCTTCTCGCTCGGCTCAAAGGCGTGCCCAAGACCTTGATTTACCGCATTTTGCGCAAAGGCGAAGTACGAGTGAACAAAGGTCGGATCAAGCCCGAATACAAGCTGCAGGCGGGCGATATCGTGCGCGTGCCGCCGGTTCGCGTGCCTGAGCGCGACGAGCCGGTGCCACTGGCACAAGGCCTGCTCCAACGCCTCGAAGCCTCGATTGTGTTCGAGGACAAGGCGTTGATCGTGATCAACAAGCCTTGCGGCATCGCGGTTCACGGTGGCAGCGGCTTGACTTACGGGGTGATCGAAGCCTTTCGTCAGTTGCGGCCCGATTGCAAGGAGCTCGAGCTGGTTCACCGTCTCGACCGTGACACCTCCGGCCTGCTGATGATCGCCAAGAAGCGCAGCATGCTGCGTCACTTGCACACGGCATTGCGCGGCGATGGCGTCGATAAGCGCTACATGGCGCTGGTTCGCGGCAACTGGGCGGCCTCGATCAAGCAAGTCCGGGCGTCGCTGGGCAAGAGCAATCTGCGCTCCGGCGAGCGTATGGTCGAGGTCGATGAGGAGGAGGGCAAGGAGTCTGTGACCGTGTTCAAGGTCCTGCGTCGTTTTGGCGACTTTGCCACCCTGATCGAAGCCAAGCCGATCACCGGCCGGACTCACCAGATCCGCGTCCACACCTTGCACGCCGGGCATTGCATCGCTGGCGACACCAAGTACGGCGATGACGATTTCAGTAAGGAAATTCGTGATCTGGGCGGCAAGCGCCTGTTCCTGCACGCCTACATGCTGACCGTGCCGCTGCCGGATGGTAGTGAGCTGAAGTTGCAGGCACCGGTCGACGAGATGTGGGCTAAAACCGTGGAGCGATTGAGTGCGCCCATCTGATTACAAGCTGCTGATTTTCGATTGGGACGGCACGCTGGCTGATTCCATTGGTCGGATTGTCGAGGCCATGCATGTCGCGTCCGAGCGCTCTGGATTTCAGTTGCGCGATGATTGTGCCGTCAAGGGCATCATCGGCCTGGGCCTGCCGGAAGCGATTCGTACCTTGTATCCGCAAATCAGCGATGCCGAACTGATCGCATTCCGTGAGCATTATGCGGATCACTACATTGCGTCAGAAGCCGTGCCTTCGCCGTTGTTCGAAGGCGTTGTCGAGTCGATGGAAGCGTTTCGTGCCGACGGTTATCACTTGGCGGTCGCGACCGGCAAGGCTCGTCGCGGGCTGGATCGGGTGCTGAAGTCTCACGGTTGGGAAGATTATTTCGACATCACCCGTGCAGCCGACGAAACCGCCAGCAAACCCCATCCGCTGATGCTCGAGCAGATCCTCGCTCACTGCGGGGTTCGCCCGGAACAAGCGCTGATGGTGGGCGATTCGTCCTTTGATTTGCAGATGGCGCGCAATGCTGGCATGGATTCGGTGGCCGTCAGTTATGGCGCGCAATCGATAGAAGCGTTGAAGGTGTTCGAGCCGGCACTGGCCATTGATCGTTTTTCAGAACTGCATGCCTGGCTGAGTCAGCGGGCTTAATAGGTTTTTGCTGGGGTAGATGTCATGACCGACGAATGGAAAGCGCCCGCCAAGGCAAGCGCGGAGAGCGGTGACGAGAAAAGCTGGAAGCTGCTGGAAAAGACCCTGCTGGCCAGCGTGCAGGAGCAGCGCCGGTCCCGTCGCTGGGGGATTTTCTTCAAGCTGCTGACCTTTGTGTACCTGTTTGGCGCGTTGGTCCTGTTCACGCCGCTGATGGACATGGAAAAAGCGGCCACCCGCAGTGGCAACTACACCGCGCTGATCGACGTGACCGGCATGATCGCCGACAAGGAGCCTGCCAGCGCTGACAACATCGTCGGCAGTCTGCGTGCGGCGTTCGAGGATGAGAAGGTCAAAGGTGTCATCCTGCGAATCAACAGTCCGGGCGGCAGTCCGGTGCAGTCGGGTTATGTCTATGACGAGATCCGGCGTTTGCGCGGCCTGCATCCGGACACCAAGCTTTACGCGGTGATCTCGGATTTGGGCGCTTCCGGTGCTTACTACATCGCCAGTGCGGCGGATCAGATCTACGCCGACAAGGCGAGCCTGGTGGGCTCCATTGGTGTGACGGCGGCCGGTTATGGCTTTGTCGGGACGATGGAAAAGCTGGGTGTCGAGCGTCGCACTTACACCTCCGGCGAGCATAAATCGTTCCTCGATCCGTTCCAGCCGCAGAAGCCTGAAGAAACTCAGTTCTGGCAGGGTGTGCTCGACACCACTCATCAGCAATTCATCAACAGCGTCAAGAAAGGTCGTGGCGACCGCCTCAAGGACAAGGAGCATCCAGAGCTGTTCTCCGGGTTGGTCTGGTCCGGCGAGCAGTCGCTGCCGCTGGGTCTGATCGATGGTCTGGGTAATGCCAGTTCGGTGGCGCGTGACGTGATCGGCGAGAAAGAGTTGGTGGATTTCACTGTTCAGGAGTCGCCTTTCGATCGCTTCTCGAAAAAGCTCGGTGCCAGCGTGGCTGAGCATCTGGCAATGTGGATGGGCTTCCAGGGACCTTCGTTGCGCTGATACTCCTGGTGGCATCAAAAACCGGCCTTCGTGGCCGGTTTTTTGTCTTCAGGGGATTGGCACGCCTTCGGCCAGCAACATGTCTACCAGGCGAATCAATGGCAGGCCGATCAGGCTGGTGGCGTCAGGGCCTTCGGTGCTTTGAAACAGGCTCACCCCCAAACCTTCGGCCTTGAAGCTGCCAGCGCAGTCGTAGGGCTGTTCGGCGCGCAGGTAGCGTTCGATGCGCGCCTGATCGAGTGTGCGCATGTGTACGGTGAACGGCACGCAGTCGACCTGGCATTCACCGGTCTGGCTGTTGAGCAGGGCCAGGCCGGTGAGGAAGGTCACGCTGGCACCGCTCGAAGCCAGCAATTGTTCGCGGGCCTTTTCGAAGGTGTGGGGTTTGCCGATAATCCGCTCGCCAAGCACTGCGACCTGATCGGAGCCAATGATCAGATGAGCGGGGTGGCTGCCGGCCAGCGCACGTGCTTTTTCCTCGGCGAGGCGCTTGACCAGCTCGATGGCGGACTCGCCCGGACGATGGCTTTCGTCGATATCCGGTGAGCTGCAGATAAACGGCAGCTGCAAGCGGGCCAGCAATTCCCGGCGATAAACCGAGCTTGAAGCGAGTAATAAAGGCAGCATGCGCATCTCCAGAAGACAGGCGCGAATTCTAGCGGAGGCTTGCAAGTGACGGACAGGGCTGAATTTCCTTTGACATGGCTGGGGGCATCCCTATAATGCTGCGCCTATGTTGAATGACCCGATTCCACCTCACGTTGACCCGCGCAAATTGGCTGATCGTGGCACCACCCTTCAAGGTGAACTGCTGCTGGCCGATTTGGAGAGACTCTGCGACCCGCTTTCCGACACTGTCGGTACGGTGCAGGCTAAATTCGTTTTTGAACGAGATGAACGTAAGTCTGTGGTAATCCACAGCTTTATCGACACCGAAGTCAAAATGGTTTGCCAGCGTTGTCTTGAGCTGGTCACCCTGCCGATCCATAGCGAATGCAGTTATGCTGTGGTGAAGGAGGGTGCGAATACCCAGTCGTTGCCGAAAGGTTATGACGTGCTGGAACTGGGCGAAGATCCTTTGGATCTGCAGTCACTGATCGAGGAGGAGCTTCTGCTCGCCTTGCCCATTGTGCCTGCTCATCATCCGGAAGAATGCCAGCAGCCGGCGGGTCTCGATGAGCCCGAACCGAGCGAGGACGAGGTAACGCGGTCCAACCCGTTCAGTGTATTGGCGCAGTTAAAGCGTGACCCAAACGTTTAGGAGTTAATCAATTATGGCTGTTCAGCAGAACAAAAAATCCCGCTCTGCCCGTGACATGCGTCGTTCGCACGACGCCCTGACGGCAAGCACTCTGTCTGTAGAAAAAACCACCGGTGAAATTCACCTGCGTCACCACGTATCGCCAGAAGGCGTATACCGTGGCCGTAAAGTGATCGACAAGGGCGCTGACGAGTAATCACTTGTCTGCTCAAGTCATCGCGATTGACGCAATGGGCGGGGACTTCGGTCCCCGCAGCATTGTTCAGGCCAGCCTTGCTTGTCTGTCTGCTACGCCCTCGCTGCACCTGACCCTCGTCGGTCAACCCTCCCTTCTTGAAGAATTGCTCTCTGGCCAATCGGCTGTGGATCGCTCGCGCCTGTCGATTGCTCCGGCGTCCGAAGTCATCACCATGGACGAAAAACCTGCACAGGCCCTGCGCGGCAAGCCCGACTCGTCGATGCGTGTGGCGCTCGAGTTGCTGCGCGATGGCAAGGTCCAGGCTTGCGTCAGTGCCGGCAATACCGGTGCGCTGATGGCGTTGTCGCGCTTCGTGCTCAAGACCTTGCCGGGCATTGATCGGCCGGCGATGGTGGCGGCGATTCCGACGCAGAAGGGTTATTGTCAGTTGCTCGACCTGGGCGCCAATGTCGATTGCAGCGCCGAGCACCTGTTGCAGTTCGCTGTGATGGGCTCGGTGGCGGCGGAAACCCTGGGCATCGTTCGTCCGCGGGTGGCGCTGCTGAACATCGGTACTGAAGACATCAAGGGCAACCAGCAGGTCAAGCTGGCGGCCACCTTGTTGCAGAGTGCTCGCGGCATCAATTACATCGGTTTTGTCGAAGGTGACGGTGTGTACCGTGGCGAGGCGGATGTGGTGGTATGTGACGGTTTTGTCGGCAATATCCTGCTCAAGTCCAGCGAAGGCCTGGCGACCATGATTGCCGGGCGCATCGAAGCCTTGTTCAAGAAAAACCTCGCGTCTAAAGTGGTCGGTGCTCTGGCGCTGCCGCTGATGAAGCGCTTGCAAGCTGATCTGGCGCCTGCTCGGCATAACGGCGCAAGCTTCCTCGGGTTGCAGGGGATTGTGGTGAAAAGCCATGGTTCGGCGGGGGTTCAGGGCTTCCAGAGCGCGATTCAGCGTGCCTTGATCGAGATCCAGGAAAACCTGCCGGAACGTATTCACGGTCGCCTGGAGGATTTGTTGCTTTAGGCGTTTTCGTCGGACAATGCTTAAATGTGACCGCTCAGTTCAATTTGCCATCCAACTGTCAGTTTCTTGCGTCCCCCCAGCGGGACGTCAATTCTCCGACGACAAGATCATTAGGGGCTTGTTACATGTCTGCTTCCCTCGCATTCGTCTTTCCGGGACAGGGTTCGCAGTCCCTCGGCATGCTGGCCGAGTTGGGCGCGCAACATCCGATTGTCCTCGAAACATTCAAAGAAGCTTCCGATGCTCTGGGTTACGACCTGTGGGCACTGACCCAGCAAGGGCCGGAAGAGCAACTCAATCAAACCGATAAAACCCAGCCGGCCATTCTGACCGCCTCGATTGCCTTGTGGCGTCTGTGGCTGGCTGAAGGCGGCGCGCGTCCGGCTTATGTTGCCGGTCACAGCCTGGGCGAATACAGCGCTCTGGTCGCTGCGGGCAGCCTGAGCCTGGGCGACGCGGTGAAGCTGGTTGAGCGCCGTGGTCAGTTAATGCAGGAAGCTGTTCCGGCCGGGCAAGGTGGCATGGCCGCCATTCTCGGTCTGGACGATGCTGATGTGCTGGCTGCCTGTGCCGAAGCGGCACAAGGCGAAGTGGTCAGTGCGGTCAACTTCAACTCCCCTGGCCAGGTGGTCATCGCCGGTGCCAAGGCAGCGGTCGAGCGCGCCATCGAAGGCTGCAAGGCCCGTGGTGCCAAGCGCGCCATGCCATTGCCGGTCAGCGTGCCGTCCCATTGCGAGCTGATGCGTCCGGCGGCCGAGCGTTTCGCCGAGTCGATCGCAGCGATCGACTGGCAGGCGCCGCAGATTCCGGTGGTTCAGAACGTCAGCGCCAGCGTGCCGGCCGATCTGGAAACCCTCAAGCGCGATCTGCTTGAGCAGCTTTACAAGCCTGTACGCTGGGTCGAATCGGTTCAGGCGCTGGCCGCCAAAGGTGCTACCCAGTTGGTCGAATGCGGCCCAGGTAAAGTGCTGGCTGGCTTGAACAAGCGTTGCGCCGAAGGCGTGTCGACATCCAACCTCAATACCCCCGACGCCTTCGCTGCCGCTCGCGCAGCGCTGGCCTGAATCAGGAGAAGCCTGCATGAGTCTGCAAGGTAAAGTTGCACTGGTCACTGGCGCGAGCCGCGGTATCGGCCAGGCTATCGCCCTGGAACTGGGCCGTCAGGGCGCCATCGTTATCGGCACCGCGACATCTGCCTCGGGTGCCGAGCGCATTGCGGCAACCCTGACGGAAAACGGGATTCAAGGCACTGGCCTGGAACTCAATGTCACCAGCGACGAATCCGTTGCTGCAGTACTGGCGAGCATTACATCGCAGTTCGGTGCGCCGGCGATCCTGGTCAACAATGCCGGTATCACCCGCGATAATCTGATGATGCGCATGAAAAATGACGAATGGCATGACGTCGTCGATACCAACCTGAACAGTCTGTTCCGCCTGTCCAAGGGCGTTTTGCGCGGTATGACCAAAGCCCGTTGGGGACGAATTATCAGTATTGGCTCGGTTGTGGGTGCCATGGGCAACGCAGGCCAAGTAAACTACGCAGCCGCCAAGGCCGGTCTGGAAGGTTTCAGCCGTTCATTGGCGCGTGAAGTCGGTTCGCGTTCGATTACGGTAAACTCGGTGGCCCCTGGGTTCATCGACACCGATATGACCCGCGAACTGCCCGAGGCACAGCGTGAAGCCTTGCAGACGCAGATTCCGCTGGGCCGTTTGGGACAAGCTCAAGAGATCGCGTCTGTGGTCGCTTTTCTTGCATCCGACGGTGCGGCTTACGTTACTGGGGCTACAATCCCGGTGAACGGCGGGATGTACATGAGTTAAATGTGACGGATCGCTTCAAAAAAATGTCATACGAGCTGTCTAAAATCCGTTATAAAGCTGCAATCTATTTATAGGCAGAGGGTCGTCGGGTTTGAGGAGTGAAGCTTTCAGTTGAAAAACTGAAAAGTCTTTCTATACACTTACCCACTGGCCAGCTGCCTGAATTTGTCCATTAGGAGTGAAAACAAGGTATGAGCACCATCGAAGAGCGCGTCAAGAAAATCGTTGCTGAGCAACTGGGCGTTAAAGAAGAAGAAGTGGTCAACACTGCTTCCTTCGTTGAAGACCTGGGTGCCGACTCCCTTGACACCGTTGAGCTGGTGATGGCTCTGGAAGAGGAATTCGAGACCGAAATCCCTGACGAAGAAGCTGAGAAGATCACTACTGTACAAGCCGCAATCGATTACGTTACTAACCACCAGGCTTAATAGCTTGTAATCGTTGCTTGCTGTCATGGAAAAACCGCACTGCCATCACGGCGTGCGGTTTTTTCTTTAGGCCTGATGCAAAGTCGTCATTTGAAAAAGGAGAGTGCTGTGTCGCGTAGACGCGTCGTAGTCACCGGTATGGGTATGTTGTCGCCACTGGGCACGGATGTGCCGAGCAGTTGGCAGGGCATTCTGGCTGGCCGCAGTGGCATTGGTCTGATCGAACACACCGACCTTTCTGCCTATTCCACCCGTTTTGGCGGCTCGGTAAAGGGCTTCAATGTCGAGGAATACCTGTCGGTCAAGGAAGCTCGCAAGCTCGACCTGTTCATTCAATATGGTCTGGCCGCAGGTTTTCAGGCCGTTCGTAACTCCGGTCTGGAAGTCACCGACGCCAACCGTGAGCGCATCGGCGTGGCCATGGGCTCGGGTATTGGCGGATTGACCAATATCGAAGAAACCAGCCGCACCCTGCATGATTCCGGCCCACGACGGATTTCTCCGTTTTTCGTGCCTGGCTCGATCATCAATATGATTTCCGGTTTCCTGTCCATCCATCTGGGCGCACAGGGACCTAACTACGCCATCGCCACCGCATGTACCACCGGTACGCACTGCATCGGCATGGCGGCACGCAACATCATGTACGACGAAGCCGACGTGATGATTGCCGGCGGCGCTGAAATGGCGGCTTGCGGTCTGGGCATGGGTGGCTTCGGTGCCTCCCGCGCACTGTCGACCCGCAACGACGAACCGACCCGCGCCAGCCGTCCATGGGACAAGGGCCGTGATGGCTTCGTGCTGTCCGACGGTGCCGGCGCTCTGGTTCTCGAAGAACTGGAGCACGCCAAAGCCCGCGGCGCGACCATCTATGCCGAGCTGATCGGCTTTGGCACCAGTGGCGATGCTTACCACATGACTTCGCCACCGGCCGACGGCGCGGGTGCTGCACGTTGCATCACCAATGCGCTGCGCGATGCCAAGATCAATGGCGACCAGGTCCAGTACGTTAACGCCCACGGCACCTCGACGTCGGCCGGCGATCTTGCCGAAGCCTGTGCGATCAAGTCGGTGTTCGGCGATCACGCCTACAAGTTGGCGGTCAGTTCGACCAAGTCCATGACCGGTCACCTGTTGGGTGCGGCGGGCGCGGTCGAGGCGATCTTCAGTGTGCTGGCGATCAACAGCCAGGTAGCGCCGCCGACCATCAACCTTGATGAGCCGGACGAAGGTTGCGACCTCGATTTCGTACCGCATACCGCGCGCAATATGGATATCGATGTGGTGCTTTCCAACTCCTTCGGGTTTGGCGGTACCAACGGCTCGCTGGTGTTCCGCCGGTTCGCTGACTGATGGACAGCTGGGTCGACGGTCAGCCGGCTGACGCTTTGTCGCTGAAGGATCGCGGCCTGGCTTACGGTGATGGTCTGTTCGAGACCATCGCCGTACACAACGGCAGTCCTGTGCTGCTGGATCGGCATCTGGTGCGTTTGGTCAAGGGTTGCCAGCGGTTGGCAATTAATCTCGATCATGCGGCTGTGTGCACTGAGTTGCTGACCTATGCCCAAGCGTTGGGCGAAGGTGTGCTCAAACTCATCGTCACGCGTGGCGAAAGCGCGCGTGGCTATGCGCCCGATCCTTCGGCTCAGGCGCGCCGCATCATGCTGGGCAACCCTCCTGCGGTTTATCCTGCGGCCAATGCGGAGCAGGGCGTTCGCCTGTTCCCCTGTGCGACGCGGCTTTCCAAACAGCCACTGCTTGCCGGACTCAAACACCTGAACCGTCTTGAGCAGGTCATCGCCCGCTCCGAATGGCAAGACACCGATCATGCCGAAGGCTTGATGCTCGATCAGGCCGGGCGCGTCATTGAAGGCGTGTTCAGCAATCTGTTCCTGATTCGCGATGGCGTGCTGATCACCGCTGATTTGAAGCGCTGCGGCGTGGCCGGCGTGATGCGTGCCGAATTATTGTTTCAAGCCGAGACATTGGGGATCCCCACGCAAATCACCGATATCACCCTCGATCAGCTGCAATGGGCTGATGAAGTTTTTGTCTGCAACAGCGTGTATGGCGTTTGGCCGGTGCGCGCCTATGCCGCACTGAGCTGGCCGGTTGGTCCGCTCACCCGTAAACTCCAAACCATTGCCCGCGCGCTACTGGATGCTTGATACGTGAGACGTAAATTCTTGCTGCTGCTGGAAACCGGATTGGTTCTGGCAGGGCTGTGTCTGGGCGCTTCCGCCTGGAAAATCCATTCGGCGCTGGTACAGCCGCTGAACATCACTCAGGAAGAGCTGCTGGAAGTGCCCAAAGGCACGACACCGACGCGCACCTTCTATCGACTCGAAGCCGATGGCGTCATCAAGGACGCGTTCTGGTTGCGGGTGTATTGGCGCTTCAATCTCGCCAAACAACCGTTGCACAAAGGCGAGTACCGCATGGTGCCCGGCATGACCGTCGAAGGCCTGATTGACCTGTGGAAGCGCGGGGAAATGGTTCAGTACAGCCTGACGCTGGTCGAGGGCTGGAATTTCCATCAGGTCCGCGCTGCTCTGGCCAAGGATGAAAAACTCGAAAAGACCCTCGACGGTTTGAGTGATAGCGAGGTGATGGACAAACTCGGCCACACCGGGATTTTTCCGGAAGGACGGTTCTTCCCTGACACCTATCGCTTCGTGCGTGGCATGACCGATGTCGAGCTGCTGAAAAAAGCCTACGATCGCCTCGACGAAGTCCTGGCCAAGGAATGGAGCCAGCGCGCCGCTGATGTGCCGTACACCGAACCCTATCAGGCGTTGATCATGGCTTCGCTGGTGGAGAAGGAAACCGGTGTGCCGCAGGAGCGTGGGCAAATCGCTGGCGTGTTTGTACGGCGCATGGAAATGGGCATGTTGTTGCAGACTGATCCGACCGTGATCTACGGCCTCGGTGATCGTTACAACGGCAAATTGACTCGCGCCCATCTCAAGGAAGCGACGCCGTACAACACCTACATGATTTCAGGACTGCCGCCGACCCCGATCGCCATGGTCGGCCGCGAAGCGATTCATGCAGCGCTGAATCCGGTGGCCGGCAATAGCCTCTATTTCGTTGCTCGTGGTGATGGCAGCCACGTGTTCTCCGATGATCTGGACGCGCACAATAACGCTGTGCGTGAGTTCCAGATCAAGCGCCGTGCCGACTACCGCTCCAGCCCGGCGCCGGCTACGACGCCAGAGGCGACGGATGAGCAGGCACCGATACCGGCTGCATCGCCCGACACAGCCTCCGAAGCTTTGCCGCAAGTGCCGCCGCAAGAGCCTGCTCAGGCGGCGCCAGCAGAGCCGCAAGCGCCTGACCCGTCGCCCTCAACGGAGTCTGCTCCAGAACCCACTCAAGAACCCGCAGCCGCACCCGAACCGGATGCAACCGCGCCGCAAAGCCCGCAATGACTCTGACTAAGGACTGCCTGTGACTGGCTTGTTTATTACCCTGGAAGGCCCGGAAGGGGCCGGCAAGAGCACCAATCGCGAATACCTGGCCGAGCGCCTGCGCGCCGCCGGTATCGAGGTCGTGCTGACTCGCGAACCAGGCGGCACGCCATTGGCCGAGCGCATCCGCGAAGTGCTACTGGCGCCGGTTGACGAAGTCATGAACCCCGACACCGAGTTGCTGTTGGTGTTCGCCGCGCGAGCCCAGCATCTGGCCGAGGTGATTCGCCCGGCGCTGGCCCGCGGCGCGGTGGTCTTGTGTGATCGCTTTACCGATTCGACCTACGCCTATCAGGGTGGCGGTCGCGGCCTGTCGCTGGAGCGTATCGCGACCCTGGAAACCTTCGTCCAGGGCGATCTGCGCCCGGACCTGACGTTGATTTTCGATCTGCCGGTGGAAGTGGGCCTGGCCCGCGCCAGCGCTCGCGGTCGTCTGGATCGCTTCGAACTCGAAGGCCGAACCTTTTTTGATGCGGTGCGCAGTGCCTTCCTCAAGCGTGCTGAAGCGGATCCTGCGCGTTATGTCCTGGTCGATGCCGCCCAGCCGTTGGCGCAGGTTCAGCAGTCACTGGATGCCTTGTTGCCGCGCCTGCTGGAGTTGACCCGTGGCTGAAGCCTATCCGTGGCAGGACAGTCTCTGGCAGCATTTGGCCGGTCGCAAGCAACATGCTCACGCCTATCTGTTGCATGGTCCGGCCGGGATCGGCAAGCGTGCGCTGGCCGAGCGCTTGATGGCCAGTTTGCTGTGCCAGCGTCCGAGCGCCGCCCACGATGCTTGCGGCGAATGCAAATCCTGCTTGCTGCTCAAGGCCGGCAGTCACCCTGACAACTACATTCTGGAACCGGAAGAAGCCGATAAGGCGATCAAGGTCGATCAGGTTCGTGATCTGGTCAGCTTCGTGGTTCAGACCGCGCAGATGGGCGGCCGCAAAGTGGTGCTGATCGAGCCGGTCGAGTCGATGAACATCAACGCCGCCAACGCTTTGCTCAAGAGCCTTGAAGAACCTTCCGGCGATACCGTTTTGCTGTTGGTCAGCCACCAGACCAGTCGTCTGTTGCCGACCATCAAGAGCCGTTGCGTGCAGCAGGCTTGTCCATTGCCGAGCGAAGCCATGAGTCTTGCATGGCTGGCGAAAGCCTTGCCGGACTGCTCGGAAGAAGAGCGTGTCGAGTTGCTGACCCTGGCCGCCGGTTCGCCACTGGCCGCCGTCAACTTGCAGGCCCAGGGCGTGCGCGAGCAGCGGGCGCTGGTGGTCGATGGCGTGAAAAAGTTGCTCAAGCAGCAACAGTCACCGACGCAACTGGCCGAAGGCTGGAATGCGATTCCGCTGTTGTTGCTGTTCGATTGGTTCTGCGACTGGTCGAGCCTGATCCTGCGCTATCAGCTGACTCAGGACGAAGAAGGCCTGGGACTGACGGACATGCGCAAGGTGATTCAGTACCTGGCGCAGAAAGCCGGCCAGGACAAAGTCCTGAATATTCAGGACTGGATCCTCGCCCAGCGCCAGAAAGTGATGAGCAAAGCCAACCTCAATCGGGTGTTGTTGCTGGAGGCGCTGTTGGTGCAATGGGTGGGTTTGCCTACCCAGAAGTGACCGTCTGTGCCTAGACTCTGAGCATCAGCAACGGAGGTCAGCATGAATGAACTCGTCAATCCGGGGCCGCGCAACGGCATTTTGTCCCTGACGATCAAGGACAAGTCCGTGCTTTACGCGGCCTACATGCCATTCATCAAGAACGGTGGCCTGTTTATCCCGACCAACAAGAGTTACAAGTTGGGCGATGAGGTATTCATGCTGTTGAACCTGATGGACGAGCCGGAGAAGATTCCGGTGGCCGGCAAGGTCACCTGGATCACCCCCAAAGGTGCGCAGGGCAACCGGGCCGCCGGGGTCGGCGTACAATTCAACGACGGCGACAATACCGCGCGCAGTCGAATCGAAACCCATCTGGCCGGAGCCCTGAAGTCCGACCGTCCCACTCATACGATGTAAGTTGCAGCCCTTTTATGCTCGTAGATTCCCATTGCCACCTTGATCGCCTCGACCTCGCCGCCCACGACGGCTCCCTGGATGCCGCACTCGATGCGGCCCGTCTGCGCGGGGTAGGGCACTTTCTGTGTATCGGCGTCAGCGTCGAGAATGCCGCCGACGTCAAAGCCCTGGCCGAGCGTTACGACGATGTCGACTGTTCGGTTGGCGTGCATCCGCTGGATGTGCAGCCGGGTGCCGCGCCAGCACTGGATTGGCTGTTGCGCGAACTCAACCACCCGCGTGTGGTGGCGATCGGTGAAACCGGTCTGGATTACCACTACGAGCCGGAAGCGGCGGAGTTGCAGCAGGAGTCGTTTCGTCTGCATCTGCACGCCGCGCAGCAGACGGGCAAACCAGTGATCATTCACACCCGTGGTGCCCGCGCCGATACGTTGAACCTCCTGCGTGAAGCAGCGCTGCCCCAGGCTGGCGTGCTGCATTGTTTCACCGAAGACTGGGACATGGCCAAAGCCGCACTGGACATGGGGTATTACATTTCCTTGTCCGGGATTGTCACTTTCCGCAATGCCGACGCTCTGCGTGACGTGGCCAGTAAAGTGCCGGCTGATCGATTGCTGGTGGAAACCGACTCGCCTTACCTGGCGCCGATCCCTCATCGCGGCAAGCCGAACCTGCCGCAGTACGTGCGCGACGTAGCGGAATTTCTGGCAATGTTGCGAGGTGAGCCCTACGAGCGGTTTGCCGAGCAAACCACCGAGAATTTCAAGCGACTGTTTCCGCTGGCGCATGTGAAAGGTTAAATCGCAGGCAAAAAAAACCCGGGTTCTGGGGGGTGAATCCGGGTTAAGACCATTAGGAGTAAAACAAAGGCACGCGGTCCGTTGGTACCTATATCGGCGCAACACTTGGGGGAGATGTCCCGCCGACAGTTGAAGTATTGATCACTATTGCGCCTAGTCCAGTTTACCGGCGCCGGTTTTTAAACAAATTTGGAATACGGGCGCTTCGGTTGAGTTCTCATTCATCTGCGAGGCTGCCGGAATTCATCAAGAAACACATATATGGTCGGATGATCCGTGCATTTTTGCGCAAGTTAGGCATAATACGCGGCTTCGAATTTTGACCCCTACAGACCTTTTCTTATGCATAAAGAACCTCGTAAGGTCCGTGAGTTTCGTCGCCGCGAGCAAGAAATTCTCGATACCGCGCTCAAGCTGTTCCTCGATCAAGGTGAAGACAGTGTCACCGTCGAGATGATTGCTGATGCCGTCGGTATCGGCAAAGGCACGATCTACAAGCACTTCAAATCCAAGGCCGAGATCTATCTGCGCCTGATGCTCGATTACGAGCGTGATTTGAACGAGCTGTTGCATTCGGCCGATGTCGACAAGGACAAGGAAGCCCTGTCCCGGGCCTACTTCGAATTCCGCATGCGCGACCCTCAACGCTATCGCTTGTTCGATCGCCTGGAAGAGAAGGTGGTCAAGGGCAATCAGGTGCCGGAGATGGTCGAGGAACTGCACAAGATTCGCGCCTCGAACTTCGAACGCCTGACCCTGCTGATCAAGGGCCGGATCAGCGAAGGCAAACTTGAAGACGTACCGCCTTATTTCCATTACTGCGCATCCTGGGCGCTGGTGCACGGTGCCGTGGCGCTGTACCACTCGCCATTCTGGAGCAATGTGCTGGAAGATCAGGAAGGTTTCTTCCAGTTCCTGATGGACATCGGCGTGCGCATGGGCAACAAGCGCAAGCGCGATACCGACACCCCGAGCAGCTGAACCATTCAGTTGCCTTATTGCGCCATGATTTCGCTACGTGGTGCAGTACCGCAGGAATATACTCAGGCATAGGACTTGCTAAAACTTGATTTGTGAGTCAAGTTTTAGCGGTCCGAATATTCTTCCGCCGGAGTAGTCCATGATCGTTGACCGTCAAGGCAGGCGTTTTCGCAATTTGCGAATCAGTCTGACTTCAGCCTGCAATTACGCTTGTACCTACTGCGTGCCCAACGGCAAGCGGTTGGTCGCTGCGCAGGATGAATTGTCGGCCGAGGCCATGGCGCGTGGCGTGGCCTATCTGATCGAGGCCGCCGGCATCGAGCGTTTGCGCATCACCGGCGGCGAGCCGCTGGTCAGCCCCAAACTCGAAACCTTCATGACTGCCGTCGGGCAGATGGGCCTGGCGGACATCAGCCTGACCACCAACGGTCAGCTGCTGGCGAAGAAACTGCCGCTGCTGGTGGATGCCGGCATTCGTCGCATCAACGTTTCCCTCGATACCCTGGATGCCAGCGCCTTTCGCAGCATTGCCCGTGGCGGCGATCTGGCAACAGTGCTCGACGGTATGGATCAGGCCAGCGCCGCCGGCCTGAAGATCAAGGTCAATATGGTGCCGCTGCGTGGGCAGAACCTCGATCAAGTGATGCCGCTACTCGATTACTGTCTGGAGCGCGGCTATGAGCTTCGCTTCATTGAGTTGATGCGCATGGGTCACCTGGCCAGCGACTCCAATGCTTTCCTGCAACAGTTTGTCAGCCTCCAGCAGTTGCTCAGCCTGATCGGCGAGCGCTACGAATACCTGCAGGCCGATGCGCCGGTAGACGCCACCGCCGTGCGTTACCAGATTCCGGGGCAGGGCTACTTCGGCGTTATCGCCAACGAAAGCGTTCCTTTCTGCCGCACCTGTTCGCGGCTGCGTCTGTCCTCCACGGGCTGGCTGCACGGCTGTTTGTCGTCGAGCAACCGCCACTATGTCGGCGACCTGCTGGACAAGCCCCGTCATCAAGCGTTGCCCGCCTTGCAAAGACTCTTGGTGAAAGCCTTGGGGGATAAGCAGGAAGTGGCATTTTCCGGTGGCGCTACCGTGATGAAAATCATCGGCGGCTAAACTCCGATCCTGCCACGCCGAGCTGGCGCGGAAGCTGCATCCCATGGCCATTCGCCGGTTTTCCGTCACCGGCCTCTGGAGGGTAGGATGCGTAGCCTGGTTTTGCTGCTGGCCGTTTTGGCGCTTGGTGGCTGCATGAATGTCAGCGATCTGGCTGAAGGGACTCGCTACCACATGAGCGACGCGGGGTTGCTCGACCATAGCGACAGCCGCCGTGTGAATAACCTGCGCATTCAACCGGACTCATTCGTCTATATCGCCCAGGGCGCTTTTGTGCCGCCAGGCAGTACTGTCTACCCACGACCTAACGTGATTGCTGAAGTCGCCTTCGATGGCTTTGTCGAATACTTCCCCATGGTCCGCCGCGCCCGTGCCCCGGAAGGTCTTGATCAAGCCATGGGCGAAGCCCGTGCCGCCGGTGCCCATTACCTGCTCTATACCCGGTTCGCCAAGTCTGATGACCGTATCGGCAACTCGGACGAGTGGCTCGATCAGGAAGCCCTGGATCGCCTCGGTATCGACGGTGGTGTCATTCAAATCATGTTGATCGAGACCAGCACCCAGTATTTGATTGATACTGCACGCATCAAGGGTCGTGGCGGTTTACTGACGTTCCACGACAAAAAGCCAGAAGACCTGATGGGCCCGCCGCTGGAACAATACGCGCGCAGCCTGCTGGGGCTCAGCGACCAGTAATTCAAAAGGAGAACGCCATGAGTGGCCCGCAAAAAGCCAACGATCTGTTGGGGCAAATCCCCAAAACCAAAGGCTTGCCGCCGGTTCACCTGTGGAACCCCGACTTCTGCGGCGACATCGACATGCGGATCGCCCGTGACGGCACCTGGTATTACCTGGGCACGCCGATCGGACGCAAGCCGATGGTCAAGCTGTTCTCCACCATCATTCGTCGCGATGGTGATGATTACTTCCTCATCACCCCGGTCGAGAAGGTTGGCATCAAGGTCGACGACGCGCCCTTCGTGGCGATTGCCGTGGAGGTTGAAGGCGAGGGTGAAACCCAGGTCTTGCGCTTCACCACCAATGTTGACGAGACCGCCGAGGCCGGCCCCGAACACCCCATGCGCGTGGTGATCGACCCGGTCACGCAGGAGCCGGCGCCCTACGTGCATGTGCGCACCAACCTTGAAGCCCTGATCCATCGCAACGTGTTCTACCAACTGGTGGAGCTGGCCGTCACCCGCGAGATCGACGGGCAGCGCTGGTTAGGCGTGTGGAGCGCTGGCGAGTTCTTCCCCATCGGGCTTGAGCCGTAAATCGCCAGGTTGCTGTGTTCTGAAAAATGGCCCGCTATTCAAGCGGGCCATTTTTTTGCCTACAAACCTTTGTCCTTGAGCCGGGCAGCATGTTCAAGATAGAGGTGGACCGGGCTGACGTTCCAGCTCGTGATCCCGGCCATTTGATTGACTGCGTCGAAATGGTCCATCGGGTAATCCGAACGAATGACTTTGCCCAGGTGCGAGCTGTACTGTCCGACCAGCCCATCGTTGGCGTGTTTCTCTTTATAAAAAAACTTCGACAGCACGATACAACTCAAGTGGGACGGATCGAGCGGTTGCAGACTTTGAAAGTTTTGCAGGATCCCGCTCCAGGAGTAGTAGTACACGCCGTTTTCAATTTCGTTGCCTTCCCCGCCCCAATGTTGCGGTAGCCCTTGCGGGTACTTGAGATTGAAAGCGGCCAATCCTGCGCTGGTCAGGGATTCGAAAGCCGCTTGAGCGTCCTGAGGGTTTTCCGGATGGTCGCTGATCAACGAAATCAAGGTGCCGACTGCTTTGAACAGAACCAGTACGAGCGCTTCGGGCAACTCCCCAGGCGTCAGCGCCTTATGCAATTGGTCGGCAATCTCGGAGCCATGATTGGGGCAGCTGACGGAAGTGACTGACGCGACCTTTTCCGGGTGTAGCGCCGCTACGTAGCGTGCAGCCAATGGACCTTGGCTGTGGCCGATCAGGTTGACCTTGGCCGCTCCCGTTTCCAGCAGTATGCGATTGACGTGTTCGAGCAGTTTTTTACCGCGCTCCTCGTTTCCGTTAACAGATGGAATATTAACGGCGAACACCTTGGCCCCAGCGTGTTCCAGCGCTTCCTTGATCTCGAAGAAGTAGGGATAACCGGCAATTTTATCGAAGCCAAACAGGCCGTGGACCAAAACAATCGGGTATTGCGTAGACGCATCCATGTTCATGCTTATACCTGTCGATAGCGGACTTTAGTTACGCTTGATCTGTCGCGGCTAACCGTAGGTCACAACGTAGGTTCGTTCAAATCGCTCGCCTGAACGCCGTCAGACAGAAAAATCAAATTGACACCCAATAGTATGATGATTAGCGTAAGCATCCATCGCGAACGGCTTTGGGCCGTCCCTGAATCGAGGTGTCCATGTCCAGCAGTTTTCATGCGTCGACGGTCGATTGGCTGGGTTGCTGGATCGCCACGGGGCAGGTCAAACCGGGCGAGACGCTCAAGGTCGAAGCCGACCTGGGCGAGCAACTCGGTGTCAGCCGCACCGTTATCCGCGAGGCCATCAAAACCCTGGTCGCCAAGGGCATGCTCGAAGTCGGGCCGAAGGTTGGCACGCGAGTGTTGCCGGTGCGTCGCTGGAACCTCTTCGATCCGCAAGTCGTAGGCTGGCTGTCACGCAGCGGCTTGCCGGAAAACTTCGTCGACGACTTGCTCGACCTGCGCCGCACCATCGAACCCATGGCCGTGCGCTGGGCTTGTGAGCGCGCTACCGTCGAACAGGTTCACGCCATCCTTCAGGCTTACAACGCATTGGAGCGGGCAGTGGACAGCGGCATTGATTACAACCGCGCCGACCAGTTCTTCCACGAGTGCATCCTCGCGGCCAGTCACAATCAATTCATCGAACAAATGGTCCCCGCCCTCGGCGCGCTGCTGGCGGTGTCTTTTGAAGTGTCCGCCGCCGACCCGGACGAACTGCGCCGCACGCTACCGATACACAAAGACATGGCCGAGGCCATCGCCGCCCGGGATGCCGCGCGGGGTGTCTGGGCCTGCATGACCCTGATCGATAACGCCGACCTGGCCATCAAGCGTTTCTACCCGCAAGTCATGGCCGACAAGAAGGCCAGCTGACAACAAATAAGAAAGCAGGAGGTTTCATGACGTGGACTGCGGTTACCGAACACCGGGCACGACTGGGTGAAGGCCCCTTCTGGGATGCGCCGACCCAGGCGCTGTACTGGGTTGATATCGCTGGTCAGCAGGCGCTGCGGCTGATGGGTGCCAACGTGCAGATCTGGCAGATGCCCGAGCATGTGTCTGCCTTCATCCCCTGCGAAAGCGGCGATGCGCTGGTGACGTTGAACAGCGGCGTGTATCGACTCGATCTCGATTCCCCCGGCCTGGAACCGCGCCTGACTTTGCTCTGCGTCGCCGATCCACAACCCGGCAATCGCGCCAATGAAGCCCGCTGCGATGCTCAGGGCCGGCTCTGGCTCGGCACCATGCAGAACAACATCGGCGAGCAGGGAGAAGACGTGCCCATCGTGCGGCGTTCCGGTGGCCTGTTTCGCATCGATCGCGATGCTCGGGTCACGCCGTTGCTTCTAGGATTGGGCATCCCGAACACCTTGCTGTGGAGCGACGACGCGACCACCGTGTATTTCGCCGACAGCCTCGACAACACGCTCTACCAGTATTTCATCCGCACCGACGGCAACCTCGACCCGGCCCGGGTCTGGTTCGGACCGCATGAACGCGGCGTGCCGGATGGCTCGGCGATGGATGCCGAAGGTTACCTCTGGAACGCCCGCTGGGATGGCCGCTGTCTGTTCAGGTTGACCCCGGACGGACAGGTTGATCGCGTGATCGAGCTGCCCATCAGCCGCCCCACCAGCTGCGTATTCGGGGGGGAAGACCTGAAAACCCTGTACATCACCAGCGCCGCGAGCCCGCTCAACCATCCGTTGGACGGCGCGTTGTTGTCGATTCAAGTCGATGTGCCCGGAAAGGCCTGTACTCGGTTTGCGGGATAAATCCCAAAATATGGGATGTAAAATTATATATTGAGATTATTTGGCGGTCGGGTTTATAGTCGGCTCCATCAGTTACACGCACTCACACTTAAAAAAACAAAACAGGTGAAGTGATGCAGCGATTTTCCAAAAAGCCTTTTGACCGGACATCGACAGATGCCCGGTTTTTGTCGTGCCTTCAAAAAGGAGTTTTGATCCATGGCTGAACCTCTATCCTTGCCACCGGTGCCCGAACCGCCGAAGGGTGAGCGCCTGAAAAACAAGGTCGTGCTGCTGACCGGCGCCGCTCAGGGTATTGGCGAGGCGATTGTCGCGACCTTTGCTTCCCAGCAGGCGAAGCTGATCATCAGCGATATCCAGGGAGAGAAAGTCGAAAAAGTCGCAGCTCACTGGCGCGACAAAGGCTTCGACGTTCAGGCAATCAAGACAGACGTTTCCAACCAGCAAGACCTGCACGTCATGGCCAGACTGGCGATCGAGCTGCACGGTCGCATCGATGTGCTGGTCAATTGCGCCGGGGTCAATGTGTTCCGCGATCCACTGGAAATGACCGAGGAAGACTGGCGCCGCTGCTTCGCCATCGATCTGGACGGCGCCTGGTATGGCTGCAAAGCGGTGCTGCCGCAAATGATCGAGCAGGGCATCGGCAGCATCATCAACATCGCCTCGACCCATTCAACTCACATCATTCCCGGTTGCTTCCCGTACCCGGTGGCCAAGCACGGTTTGCTCGGCCTGACCCGCGCCCTGGGCATCGAATACGCGCCGAAGGGCATTCGCGTCAACGCCATCGCGCCGGGTTACATCGAAACCCAACTGAACGTCGATTACTGGAACGGTTTTGCCGATCCGTATGCCGAGCGTCAGCGCGCTTTCGATCTGCATCCGCCACGTCGCATCGGTCAGCCGATTGAAGTGGCGATGACCGCTGTTTTCCTGGCCAGCGATGAAGCGCCGTTCATCAATGCCTCGTGCATCACCATCGATGGTGGTCGCTCGGTCATGTATCACGACTGAGTCAATCGGGTTTCAGGCGCGGAACTACGTCTGAAATTCAATCATCATACGATATGACTATTAGCTGCACAGTTTGATTGGCTTTCAAATAACGCTCAAAAAAATAACAAGGAGTCAGCTTATGAATCGTCGTCGTGGGATCCGTTCCCTGTGCTGTGCCGCTTTGGCGGTCACCGCGGTCAGCCTGAGCAGTTCGTTGCTGGCGGCCGAGGAAGTGAAGATCGGCTTTCTGGTCAAGCAGGCTGAAGAGCCCTGGTTCCAGACCGAATGGGCATTTGCCGAAAAGGCCGGGAAAGAGAAGGGCTTCACCGTCATCAAGATTGCCGTGCCTGACGGCGAGAAAACCCTCTCGGCCATCGACAGCCTCGCCGCCAACGGTGCCAAGGGCTTCGTGATCTGCCCGCCAGACGTATCCCTCGGCCCGGCGATCATGGCCAAAGCCAAACTCAACGGTTTGAAAGTTATCGCTGTCGATGACCGCTTTGTCGATGCCGGCGGCAAGTTCATGGAAGACGTTCCGTACCTCGGCATGGCCGCGTTCGAAGTCGGCCAGAAGCAGGGCAGCGCCATGGCCACCGAAGCGAAGAAACGCGGCTGGGACTGGAAAGACACCTACGCGGTGATCAACACCTTCAACGAACTCGACACCGGCAAGAAACGCACCGACGGTTCGGTCAAAGCGCTGGAAGACGCCGGCATGCCGAAAGACCACATTCTGTTCTCGGCGCTGAAAACCCTCGACGTACCCGGCAGCATGGACGCCACCAACTCGGCGCTGGTGAAACTGCCGAGCGCGGCGAAAAACCTGATCATCGGCGGCATGAACGACAACACCGTACTGGGCGGCGTGCGCGCCACCGAGAGCGCCGGTTTTGCCGCGGCCAATGTGATCGGCATCGGCATCAACGGCACCGACGCCATCGGCGAATTGAAGAAGGCCAACAGCGGCTTCTTCGGTTCGATGCTGCCGAGCCCACACATCGAGGGCTACAACACCGCGGCCATGATGCACGAGTGGGTCACCACCGGCAAAGAACCGCCGAAGTACACCGCGATGGACGACGTGACGCTGATCACTCGCGAGAACTTCAAGCAGGAACTGGAAAAGATCGGCCTCTGGAACTGAGGCACGGTTGATTTCATCGGTGGCCCTGGCGACGGGGCTGCCTGATCTGTGTGAAGAGGTGGGTTATGCACGCGCAATCAAAAACACAACAACACAATGCCGGCGGCAGCTTGCGCTTCAACGGGATCGGCAAGACCTTTCCCGGGGTGAAGGCACTGGATGGCATCAGCTTCGTCGCCCACCCGGGGCAGGTTCACGCCTTGATGGGCGAGAACGGCGCCGGCAAATCGACCCTGCTGAAAATCCTCGGCGGCGCTTACACCCCGAGCAGCGGCGACCTGCAGATCGGCGAGCAAGCGATGGTCTTCAAGTCCACCGCCGACAGCATCGGCAGTGGCGTCGCCGTGATCCATCAAGAGCTGCACCTAGTCCCGGAAATGACCGTGGCAGAGAACCTGTTCCTGGGGCATCTGCCGGCCAGTTTCGGCCTGATCAATCGCGGCGCGTTGCGGCAACAGGCATTGGCCTGCCTCAAGGGCCTAGCCGATGAAATCGATCCGCAGGAGAAAGTCGGGCGCTTGTCCCTCGGCCAGCGGCAACTGGTGGAAATCGCCAAGGCCTTGTCCCGTGGTGCGCATGTGATCGCGTTCGACGAACCGACCAGCAGCCTGTCGGCGCGGGAGATTGATCGTTTGATGGCGATCATCGGTCGCCTGCGGGACGAAGGCAAAGTGGTGCTTTACGTCTCCCACCGCATGGAAGAAGTGTTCCGCATCTGCAACGCGGTGACGGTGTTCAAGGACGGTCGCTTTGTGCGTACTTTCGAGGACATGAGCGAACTGACTCACGATCAGTTGGTGACTTGCATGGTCGGTCGCGACATTCAGGACATCTACGATTACCGCCATCGTCAGCGTGGCGCGGTGGCGCTCAAGGTCGACGGTTTGCTGGGGCCGGGTTTGCGTGAGCCAGTGAGTTTCGAGGTGCACAAAGGCGAGATTCTTGGGTTGTTCGGTTTGGTCGGTGCCGGTCGCACCGAGCTGTTCCGCATGCTCAGTGGCCTTGAGCGCAACACCGCCGGGCGCCTGGAGTTGCGCGGTCATGAACTCAAGTTGCGTTCACCCCGCGATGCGATTGCCGCCGGGATTCTGCTGTGCCCCGAGGACCGCAAGAAAGAGGGCATCCTGCCGCTTGCCAGCGTCGCCGAGAACATCAACATCAGCGCCCGCGGCGCGCATTCCACCTTCGGCTGCCTGTTGCGTGGCCTGTGGGAGAAGGACAACGCCGACAAGCAGATCAAGGCGCTGAAAGTGAAGACCCCCAACGCGGCGCAGAAAATCATGTACCTGTCCGGCGGCAATCAGCAGAAGGCCATTCTCGGCCGCTGGCTGTCGATGCCGATGAAAGTCCTGCTGCTCGACGAGCCGACTCGCGGCATCGACATCGGCGCCAAAGCCGAGATCTACCAGATCATCCACAACCTGGCCGCCAGCGGCATCGCGGTGATCGTGGTCTCCAGCGACCTGATGGAAGTGATGGGTATTTCCGACCGCATCCTGGTGCTCTGCGAAGGCGCGATGCGCGGCGAGTTGTCCCGCGCAGAGGCCAATGAATCCAACCTGCTGCAACTGGCTTTGCCGCGCCAACGCGCTGACGGCGTGGCGAACTGAGAGGTGACTATGACAATTCAAAACAATGCTTTGCCCACCCAACGCAAACCTCTGGACCTGCGGCGCTTTCTCGATGACTGGGTGATGCTGCTGGCGGCCGTCGGGATCTTCGTGCTCTGCACCTTGCTGATCGACAACTTCCTCTCGCCGCTGAACATGCGCGGCCTGGGCCTGGCGATTTCGACGACCGGGATTGCCGCTTGCACCATGTTGTATTGCCTGGCGTCCGGGCACTTCGATTTGTCGGTGGGGTCGGTGATTGCCTGCGCCGGCGTGGTTGCAGCGGTGGTGATGCGCGACACCGACAGCGTGTTTCTCGGTGTGGTGGCGGCGCTGTTCATGGGGCTGATCGTCGGGTTGATCAATGGCATCGTGATCGCCAAGCTGCGGGTCAATGCGTTGATCACCACGCTGGCGACCATGCAGATTGTTCGTGGCCTGGCTTACATCTTCGCCAACGGCAAAGCGGTGGGCGTGTCGCAAGAGCAGTTCTTTGTCTTCGGTAATGGCCAGTTATTGGGTGTGCCGGTGCCGATCCTGATCACCATCGTCTGCTTCCTGTTTTTTGGCTGGCTGCTGAATTACACCACCTACGGGCGCAACACCATGGCCATCGGCGGTAACCAGGAAGCGGCGCTGCTGGCGGGGGTAAACGTTGACCGGACCAAGATCATTATCTTTGCCGTGCACGGGTTGATCGGGGCGTTGGCCGGGGTGATCCTGGCTTCGCGCATGACTTCGGGCCAGCCGATGATTGGCCAGGGTTTTGAGTTGACGGTGATTTCTGCCTGTGTGTTGGGCGGGGTGTCGTTGAGCGGCGGGATCGGCATGATCCGGCATGTGATTGCCGGGGTGCTGATTCTGGCGATCATCGAGAATGCGATGAACCTGAAGAATATCGATACCTTCTACCAGTACGTGATTCGCGGTTCGATTTTGCTGTTGGCCGTGGTCATCGACCGACTGAAACAGCGCTGAGATCAAGATCCACCCCTCACCCCAACCCTCTCCCCAAGGGGTAGAGGGGCTGACCGAGGAGTTTGGAGGATTTACTGCGACCTGAAATAGCAAGTCGAACTCAGGATTTGAAAGGCTTGAAGATCTGCTCCCTTTCCCCCTCTCCCCTCTGGGGCGGTCCGACGTTTCGGGAGGGTTGGGGTGAGGGGTGGATTCACCTGACACCCCACCTCCGAACATCCCACCTCCCGTCACTTCCCTGAAATATTCCTTGCCCGCCCAACCCCGTTTCAGGTATTTCGTTGTACATGATTAGACAGGTACGATTTGACAAGAAACAACGGGTGGTCGACGAACTCATCCGGCGCATCGAAAGCGGCCTCATGGAGGACGGCTTTCTGTTGCCGGGCGAGCATCAATTGGCTCAAGAATTCAAAGTCAGCCGCGGCACGCTGCGCGAAGCCCTGGCTGAATTGAAACGGCGCAATTACATCGCGACGCAAAGCGGGGTGGGTTCCATCGTCACCTTCGACGGCGTGGTGCTTGATCAACGCAGCGGCTGGGCCCAGGCCCTGGCCGACAGCGGGGCGCTGATCAATACCGAAGTGCTGCGGCTGGAGGCGGTCACCCGTCCTGACCTGTTGCCGCGTTTCGGCACCGACCAATTCATCACCCTCGACCGCCGCCGCCGTTCCAACGAAGGCAAGCTGGTCTCCCTTGAACGCTCATTGATGCCCGCCACCGGAGGCCTGGAAAGCCTGCCGCGGGTCGGCCTTATCGACAACTCCCTGACCATTACCCTGGCCGCCTACGGCTATATCGGCGAGCGCGGCGATCAATGGATCGGCGCCGAACCCTTGAACGCCGAAGACGCCAAACTGCTCGGCCGTCCGGAAGGCACGGTGTTCCTCAAGGCCCTGCGTACCACCTACGACCGGCAAAACCGATTTATGGAACAGGTCGAAAGCCTGCTCGACCCGGTGCATTTTCGCCTGCACCTGCAATTTGGAGAGTCAAAGTGACCGCGCTCAATCGTGCATTGGGCGCGTTCTACGGACTGGCCCTGGGCGATGCGCTGGGCATGCCGACCCAATCCCTGAGCCGCGCCGAGATCAAGGTGCGCTTCGGCAAAATCACTGATCTGGAAGACGCAGGTCCCGATCAACCGATCGCCGCCAACATGCTCAAAGGCTCGATCACCGATGACACCGAACAGGCGATTCTGGTCGGCCAATTGCTGGTTGAAGGCGAGGGCCGGATCGAACCGTCGCTGCTAGCCCAGCGGTTGATCGAATGGGAAGCCGACATGCAGGCCAAGGGGTCGCAAGACTTGCTCGGCCCTTCGACCAAACGTGCCATCGAAATGATCCTCGCCGGCCACTCGCCGGAAGAAGCGGGGCGCTACGGCACCACCAATGGCGCGGCGATGCGCATCACGCCGGTGGGGATCGCGGCGGATGTCGCCAACCCTGAGCGTTTCATCAACGCTGTCGTGCAGGCTTGCCAAGTCACCCACAACACCACGCTGGGCATTTCCAGCGCGGCGGCGGTGGCGGCGGTGGTTTCGGCCGGAATCAACGGCATGGACCTGGGCGAGGCGTTGAACCTCGGCCAGCAAATCGCTCAGCAAGCTGAAAGCCACGGTTACTGGGTGGCTGGCGGACGCATCGCCTCGCGCATCAGCTGGGCGCGGACCATCAGTGTCGACAGCGACAAGGCATTGCTGGCGGATTTGATGTACGACGTGATCGGCACTTCGGTGGCGTCACAGGAATCGGTGGTGGTCTCGTTTGCCCTGGCCCAGCAAGTGGCTATCGGTGAAATGAACGCGTTCGAAGCGCTGTGCATGGCCGCCAGCCTTGGCGGCGACACCGACACCATCGCGGCGATTCTCGGCGCCATGCTCGGGGCCTGCCTGGGCCTTGAGAGTTGGCCGGCGGCGATGATCGACAAGGTCAAAACCGTTAACTCGCTGGAGTTGGAACCGTTGGTGCAGGGTCTACTGGCTTTGCGCTGACTGGACTGGCCTCTTCGCGAGCAGGCTCGCTCCTACAGGGATAGTGCAGGCCGCACGGTACACGCCGTACCTGTGGGAGATTCTATGTTGCCCCGCAACCCTGAATTCTCAGGCTGACAAGTATTCGCTCTGATTTTTCATCAGGGCGAATGCCACCCGACAGA